>JBCBDH010000069.1:0-15563 GCA_038529855.1 Bacteroidota bacterium
CTCGAGCTGAACAAAATTATTCAGATAGGCCAGTTCATGGCTAAGCGGGATGTGTTGCTCATTACACTCGTAGAGCTGATAGCGAAGGAGATTGGAAAACTTGGCCAGCGACTCTGAAGCCATATCTGGGTTTTTATGGATCAATACAAAGATGGAATTGATGGTATTGAATAAGAAGTGGGGGTTGAATTGCGAACGCAAAAACTTCAATTCCGTTTCCAGTTTTTCTTTTTCTAGGGCCTGTTGGTGTTGTTTGGCCTTGATCCAGTTTTTGGTGAGCTTGATGCTCATGGCCAGGGTCATGCTGGCAACGGTAGAGCCCAAGGTGCTGTATTTGAAAAGGGAAAGCGAATCACCTGAATCCATCTTAAAAAGCGCCTCCACACTTTGTCCCGCCAAGTGAGCGCTAATGTGATAACCTGGAACAATACACCATGCGGTGACCAATATGGTCAAAAGAAATAAACCCAAATAGGGGAGGTATTCCCCCTTTTCCAAATAGCGAGGGATGAGGAAATATAGATTAAAGTAAACCCCAACAGCCTGGAAAAATACATAAAACAAAAACTTGATCGAGAGCAGCGAGAAAAAGATATCATTCGCTACACCCATGGGATCTCCCGAGTACAAGGACCACCACAAAAAGTGATACAAAGCCCAAAATGGCAGGTGATAAAGCTTGTATTTAAATAGCCATTGATAAGTCTTAGATGACGGTTCTGAAATCATGGAATAGTGAATAGACTAAAAGCCAAGTTAGGATAATTTACGCTCTTTTGCTTAGCCAGCATATCAGCGGTCCAAAAAAAGTGCTAAAAGGTCAGCGGAACTTGCTGAAAGGTATTTTGAGCACTTTGCGCTCGATTTTCGAAACGATCCTCCCCTTCACGACCCCTCATCAATTATTCGCCTCCGCTCAGCAAATAGCCCAGCGATTATCTGAAATAGCCTGTTGCTTTGTAGTCTATTCCTTGACTTTATTCTTTTTACCTATGATTTATGCATTTCGACATCTATCCCTATTATTTTGCTTAACAGCTCCTATTCTCACTGGCTTTGCACAGGTCAAAGGCGAGGTGAGCGGAGCGAATGGAGAGCCATTGGCTTACATCAATGTGCTCCTACTCCATCCCCCTGACTCCTCCCTCATCCAGGGAACCACCACAGATGATTTGGGCCAATTTGCCTTTAGTGATCTAGCTCAGGGGACTTATCTCTTGGGCCTATCTGCTATTGGCTACAGCGATTGGCATTCCCCTCCATTCGAACTCTCCAAAGAGCATCTGATAAAAGACTTTGGCTCCATTCTATTCCAAGAAGCGGCGATTGAGCTGGAAGGCGTAGAGGTCAAAGCACAACGGATGCTTTTTCAACAAAACAAAGAAGGTACTACCATCAATGTACAAAGCAGCGTCATGACCAAAGGCAGCAGTGCCCTTCAGGTATTGGAGCGCTCACCAGGCGTATTTATTGATCGCAGAAATGAAAACATTTCGCTAAGTGGCCAGAATGGGGTTCGCATCATGCTCAATGGCAAGATGCTGCGCCTTTCGGTTAGTGAGGTCTTAGTCATGTTGGATGGCATGAGTGCAGATAATATCGAAAAGATAGAATTGCTGACCAGTCCTTCTGCCAAATACGATGCGGAGGGCGGCGCAGGGATCATCAACATCGTCCTAAAAAAGCAAGAAGATATGGGGACTCAGGGTTCCTTTTCCCTCTCTGAAGGCTATGGCGAGTTTGCCAAATCTGCCGTAAGTTTTCAGCTCAATCGCCGCCGCGCTTCGACCAATACTTATGCTTCCTATGCTTATAATTACGATCAAACTTACTACGATTGGTCGGCCTTGGGCGATGAGCATGTTCCTTTGCTAGGAGGAGATGTGCGTTTTGATGTGCTGTATACCTCCCAATTAAAAAAGCAGAGCCATAATTTACAGTTGGGTTTTGATCAGGATTTGAATAAAGATAGTCGAGTAGGGGCCAGCTTGCAAGGCATCCGCTCGCGCCAACAAGCCAATAATTTTAATGATACGGAATATTGGATACTGCCAGATTCTTTTTTGTTTTCTGATATCCAAATTACCAGTGATGATCAGTGGACCAATGCCCTGGCCAATGGCTATTGGGAGCAACGATTCAAAAACGAAGGCTCACTAAAGCTCAATGCGGATTATCTCTATTTCCAAAATGAAAACCCCAATCAAGCCAGTAGTGTCTATCATAATCGACTTGGGGAAGTGATCTATCCAGAAGGTGAAATTTATGCAAATGAAAATCGGGGTGTCAGCGAGACGAAGGTACACATTGGTGTATTGGCCATGGATTATGAACGAGCGCTGTCGCCTCGTTTAAAGCTGGAAAGCGGTTGGAAAGTGACTTATGCACAAACCGATAATATTGGACAGATTGAGCGATGGGATCAGGACGAATGGGTGATTGATGATCGTTCGATGAATACGGGGGGGCTGGAGGAGCGAATTGCTGCAGGCTATGTCTCTATGGATAGCCAGTTGGATTCGACTTGGTCTTTGACCGCAGGGCTGCGTTATGCTTTTTGGGATCAGCAATTTTCAAATGAAGAAAACAACCGTCGCTTAGGTCACCTATTCCCTTCGCTATTCCTCAGCAAAAAACTATCCGCTAATCGACAAATTCGCCTGTCCTACACCAAGCGAATCACTCGCCCAGATTACAACGACTTGGCTTCCTTCCTTACCTATAATGGTCCCATCTCCGTATTTACGGGCAATCCACAGCTCCAACCCAACATCAGCCATGCCCTTCGCCTGAGCTATCAATACCAAGGCTATCAGCTCTCTTTTCAGTTTCAACACGATAATGGCCCAATTGCTCGCTATCAAATTATCGAAAACGAGCAGGGCAATCAGGTCTTGATCTCTCCTCAAAATGTGGATGCCCAAAGAAGTTATCAATTACAATTTGATGCACCGCTACACGTTCAAAATTGGTGGACTGCCAATATAGGGGCCACAGGCGCTTGGCGACAATTTGAACTAAGTTATACCCAAACTCCCGTCCAACACGATTACCTGACCTTTAGCCTCTACGGTAGCCAAACCTTCCAACTCCCCAAGGAATTTTCCCTAGAGCTATCAGGATGGTATACGGGGGCACACTACGATGGCTCTCGCCTCAACGATGGCTTTGGTATGCTCAATGCTGGGCTACGCAAATCCCTAAAAAATAATTGGGGCACACTACAGCTGAGCATCACTGATTTATTCCGTTCTATGAAAATTACCTCCCATATTGGCACCCTGACGCGAGAAGCTTTTGATGCCAAGGCTGATGTGCTTTTCCATGCGGAATCTGCCGTGTCGAGGATTTTTAGATTGTCCTATTCCAGAAGCTTTGGCAATAAAAAAGTCCAATCGCGTAAACGCAATGGGGAAAATGCAGCAGAAGAGCGCTCAAGAATTCGCCAGGATTAATCTCTATGTAGGTTAACATTAATTTAATCTGTGCTTTTCCGAGCTGTGCTTGAATTTCTTTAATTTGGACGGACTAAAAACCAGCTCCAAATACTATGAGAAATTCTTTATTCCTCCTTTGTTGTCTTTTGGTCTTGGGAAATGTATTGATCGCCCAATCCGACCAACTTCGTATCGAAAAACCCAAGGGCGCTCAACCCTGGTCGAGTTTGGATATTAAAGATGATCCTGGCAAATTTCAATTTGCGATCGTCACTGATCGAACTGGGGGACATCGACCAGGAGTATTTATGGACGGCATTCGAAAGGTAAATTTACTGCAACCCGCCTTTGTGATGAGCGTAGGCGATCTGATTGAGGGCTACACGGAAGACCTACCTGAACTCCAGCGCCAATGGGAAGAGTTTGATGGATTTATCGACAGCCTGGATATGCCCTTTTTTTACGTACCAGGCAATCACGATATTACCAATAAGGTGATGGAGCAGCTGTATATGGAAAGATATGGCAAGACGCAGTATCACTTTGTGTACAAGGATGTTCTTTTTCTTTGTTTGAATACGGAAGATCAGTGTCGCGGCGCAGGGCGGGGCAGCATCTCTGATGATCAATACAATTATATTGAGAAAACGCTTGCAGATAATACTAATGTGAAGTGGACCTTAGTTTTTATGCATCAACCCCTGTGGACACAGGAAAATCCAGAACGTTGGCCAGATGTTGAAAAACTATTGGCGACTAGAAAGCATAGTGTATTTACAGGCCACGTCCATCATTATGTAAAATTTAATCGCAATAATGGTAAATACTTTACGCTGGGAACAACGGGTGGCGCCACGCCACTCCGCGGGGCAGCTCTTGGCGAATTTGATCATGTGACTTGGGTGACCATGACGGATAATGGCCCCATAATGGCCAATTTGCAGTTAGATGGCATCTGGGATGAAAATGTCTCCACGGAAGCCACTCGCGACTATGCGCTTGATGTATTGGATGACAACTGTATTCGCATCAATCCCCTGTTTATCGACGAGCCTCAATTTGAGGAAGGGCTGGTTGAGATCAAATTGGTAAATGATAAAGACCTGCCCATGAAGGTTAGATTGAAAGAAGCTTTTAGTTGGGACTTAAAAGGGGAATTGGATCAAAAAAATATTGAAGTCAATCCCAATTCTGAAACTACTGTTCAGTTGCTTTTACAATCAAAAAAATACGCCCAACCAATTAGTGATCTGCGCTATATGCGGCTCAATGCCAAGGTGCGCTATGAGGGGGAGGCCATTCCCAATATGGCCATTCCCTTTACCTTTCACATTGGCCCTGAACCCAAATATCCGCTGAAAAAAACGGAGGCAACAATTACCATTGACGGAGTGATAAGCGAGTGGGGAGACTTGCCTTATCTACTGGAAGGGGAGACGACAAAGGATAGTAAGATAGCCGCTCGTTTTGGGCTGTCTTATGATGAGGAATACCTTTATGTTGGTGCTCGTGTTTATGATGAAGATATTCAAACGGATACCAGTGCGGCAGTCTGGAATCAGGATTATGTAGGTCTTGTCTTCAATGCAGACCCTTTGCAAAGAAGTGCGCAGGATAGTGGAGAAGGATGGTATCGCCATTCCATGCTCCTATTGCTGGCGCCTGCTACGGCTACCTTACCAGGGACGAATAACCTACAAAAATTTGGGATGGAAGACCTAAAAGGTCATTGTAAAACGATGCCTGGAGGTTATGCTATGGAATTGGCCATTCCGCTGCGCTATGTCGTGGAGAGGCAGGGCGAAGACTGGAAAAGCATTCGCATCAATATGATTGTACAAGATCAGGATAAGGGCCTCATCGACCTGCCGCGCTATTTGTTCAAACCCGATTGGAGAGGGAAAGAAAATCGTGTGGGTTCTGGGATGTTTTTTCGCCAATAGATAGCGATGTAAAGGAGCGCCTATTTTTTGTTTTGAGTGTTTTAGCGCTGGCTAATTACTGTTTAGAACGCCAAACTCACCATTCAGAACATTTTCTAAATGGGAATGGCATTTAAGTAGGATTATATATAATTTTGAATTGTTAATTGTTGACACTCATTATGGTTTTAGATATCTAAAAATTCAGCTAAAGTTTTGACGTTTTTCTTTTTCTCAGTTTTACAAATCGTTTAATTATTTCCACGCAATAGATTTTAAACAGGTAATGACGCTCTAAAGAGCATGTCCTATGTTTTTGCATGCGGTTGTAGTATTTACATACAGCTGTATGATAAGGCTAGATATGCTTGAGGAGCGGGAGTCTCCTATTATTAAAAAGTTTACATCATTTCGACTTGATGCTTAGTGGGTATTAGTCGCCTGGTAGGCTAGTGGATATAAATGACGATAACCGTATGTTCAATTGATATTTTCTTAACCCTCAATACCTTATAAGCATGAAAAAACAACAGTTGTTTTTGTTTTACTTGTTGAGTGTTGGTGTTGTCTTTGGTCAATCCGTTTCTCCTGAAGTGGTGGGTACCGCTGGTGATCATTATGTGACCGATGAGGTGCAAATGAGTTTTACCATAGGTGAGATCATAACGGAGACGACTGAATCAGACGATGCCATTCTTACACAGGGTTTTCATCAACCTACTTTGATGATCACCGCTGTGGATGATCTTGACGAGCAGATTGCCGCGCGGGCATTTCCCAATCCCACAGCAGACATTGTGAACATCGAACTAGATGATCCATCAGCGATTAGCTATTTGGAAATTTTGAGTAGTACTGGACAAGTGCTGCTCAGCCAAAGGGTGAGCCCATCTTCCAATATTCATTCTTTTGACCTATCTGATTGGGTAGGTGGTACTTACTTATTACAGCTTGTCGACGAAGATCAGCAAATCCTTAAAACCTTTAAAATTATTAAATCTAGATAATAATGAAAAATACATTAACTACCCTTTTTATCCTTTGTGTATTTGTACTTTCGCTTGGTGCCCAAACACCACCAGAAGCTTTTAAATACCAAACCGTTATCCGCGATGCCAGTGGTCAGATATTGGCTAATCAAAATGTATCCATTGGAATCGACCTACTACAAAATGGAACTCCGCTTTATTCAGAGGATCACGCAGTGACGACCAATGATTTTGGATTGGTGAATATAGAAGTAGGACGAGGAACAGTTGTTGGTGGTAGCTTTGAGGATTTGGATTGGAGTATCCCGACCTCTATTCGTACCCTATTAGATGCCACAGGTGGAACCAATTTACAGAATGTAGGAACTTCTGAATTACTCAGTGTTCCCTATGCGCTCTATTCTGGTAATGCAGGCGATGGTAGCTCTGTATGGGCAGTAGATGGTAATAACATCAGCTCAAGCAATACGGGTAATGTAGGGATTGGCACGACTACGCCTGATCGTAAATTGACGGTCACAGGAAATGTTGCAAATGATGGTGTAATGACGGTCAATAATGCGGATACAGCAGGCTTTGCAGGGACTTACTTTGAATCAGAAGGTACGACTCTTGGTTTTGTGGGCTATGTGGGCAGTGGTAGCTGGATAGAGCCCAACTCTATGCAGATTGGTGGTGTAGATACAGATGTCAAAATTGTAAATAATACAACTACTAATCGTGCGGCGATGACTGTGAAAGCTGCAAGCCAGGATATTGGTATTGGAACAACTGATCCCAACCGCAGACTAACTGTTGAGGGCAATATTGCAGATGATGGTGTAATGACGGTCAATAATGCGGATGCAGCAGGCTTTGCAGGGACTTATTTTGAATCAGAGGGTACGGCTCTTGGTTATGTTGGCTATGTGGGTAGTGGTAACTGGGTAGAGCCCAACTCCATGCAGATTGGCGGTGTGGATACAGATGTTAAAATCGTAAATAGTACAACTACCAATCGTGCGGCGATGACTGTGAAAGCTGCAAGCCAGGATATTGGTATTGGAACCGCTAATCCCAACCGCAGATTAACGGTTGAAGACAATGTGTCAAACGATGGGGTGATGACCATCAACAATGCCAGCACTGCAGGCTTTGCAGGGACTTATTTTGAATCAGGAGGATCACTTAGAGGTTATATAGGCTATGTAGGTAGTGGCAACTGGATCGAGCCCAATTCTATGCAAATTGGTGGAGTAAATACGGACATTAAGTTTGTAGAGAATACTTCTAGCATAGCTTTAATGACCATCAAGCCTAATGGAAATGTAGGTATTGGCTTAAATAATCCTGCTTACAAATTTGCCGTGCAGCACTTCGGCACAGGGGTCCAAATTAAAAATGCGGGGTCCAACGAATCTTGGGAGCTTTTCCACGATGCTAGTAGCCAGCAATTGCAACTTCGCAATGCGAGCAATTCAGCTGTTGGTCACTTTGATTATAACAGTGGGGCTTATATGGCGACTTCTGATCGCAAATTGAAGCGCAATGTTCAGCCCATCGCTGCCATCTTGCCTAGCTTGATGCAATTGATGCCCGTTAATTACCACTATGCTTCTGATGAAGACGAGAAGAAACACCTGGGCTTCATCGCACAGGAAGTAGAAGAGGTATTCCCAGAATTGGTGACCAATCCCGCTGACGCTGCTGGTGAAGAAGACGTTTACCGCATGAACTACACGGGTTTTGGTGTCTTGGCAGTCAAAGCCATTCAGGAACAGCAAATCATCATCAATGAGCAGCAAAAAGTAATCGAAGCACAGAAAGCTCGTTTAGATGCCATCGAACGCGCCTTGGAAAAGGCAGGCATTCCAGTAGAAGACTAAGCGATTAGCACGCAGTCTAACTAATAAATACGAACGTTTACGCTTCCAGTAGGAATGATTCTCACTGGAAGCGTTTTTTTTGCGGGCCGCCGTGTCGACTGACTCCCCGCCAAAGTGCCAACGACGGCGGGGTCAGTCCGACACTGAGCGCTGCTAAAGTACCACGACGAGGGGTTCAGCCCTCCACTGAGCCTTGCCAAAGTACCAACGACGACGGGTTCAGCCCTCCACTGAGCTTTGCCAAAGTGCCAACGACGGCAGGTTCAGCCCTCCACTGAGCTTTGCCAAAGTGCCAACGACGACGGGTTCAGCCCTCCACTGAGCTTTGCCAAAGTACCAACGACGGCGGGTTCAGTCCTCCACTGAGCACTGCCAAAGTGCCAACGGCTGCAGGCTCACTCCCCCCCTAAGCACCACTCATTATTTTAGCTTATTTTTGTTAGCCTATCGCTCATCTAAAACACAATGCCCTATGGCTAAATTCTTCGATCACCTCAACTCCAAACTCCAAGCTTTTGTCGAGAAACAAGCGCTCTTTTTTGTCGCAACCGCCACCTGCGAAGGGCGCATCAACCTCTCTCCCAAAGGCATGGATACGCTCCGCGTCCTCCATCCCAATCGCCTCCTCTGGCTCAACCTCACTGGCAGCGGCAATGAAACGGCCGCCCACCTCCGCGAAAATCCTCGCATGACCATCATGTTCTGCGCCTTTGAAGGCAATCCGCTTATCCTTCGCCTATACGGCCAGGCCAAAGCCTACCACGAACGCGATGCCGTTTTCCAAGAGCACCTACATCTATTTTCCCATACCTCTGGCGCCCGCCAGATCATTGACCTGCAGATCGAAAGCGTCCAAACCTCCTGCGGCTTTGCCGTCCCCCTCATGGAATTTAAAGAAAACCGCCCCATATTGACCAAGTGGTCTGACGACAAAGGGAAAGAAGGACTCCGTGAATATTGGCAGCAGCGCAATACGATGAGTATTGATGGGCAGCCAACGGGGATTATGGGAGAGGATTAGAGGAAGAGGGCATGGCCATCCAAACTATCTTTCACCAATTGCTGCGCATAGGAGTTGGGCTTTAGCCCATAGATCGTGATAAAGGTGAGTAGGAGTGTTTTGCGAGGTTTATGTTCTGTTTTGAATACCGTTAATTTTCGCTTCAATTGTTCAGCATAAGGCTTAGTAATGCTAAATGGAGTAGTAGAGAACTTAATCTCGCATATGTTAATGATTCGATCATTTCGATCAATCAATAAGTCAATTTGAACACCAGGGCTACTTTGCTGGCTTCTCCAAGGGGAAACTTCTGTGTACACGCCACTTATTCCCAGCGCCTTTTTAATCGCATCAATATGATTCATGCAGATATATTCAAAAGCATACCCACTCCACGCTCTCCACTGTGGACTGTCGAGTCGTGATAACCAAGCACCTAGACTAATAATACATCATTGCGAAGATTGGCCCAGCTGTTCCACAAATGTTCCAAGGCGGTTAAGAAATCTGAGCCCTTACTATCAAACCAGGGGAGTTCGTCAAAAAAAAGCACCTTACGTCCTTCTTCTTGCTGATCAATAAGTTTGCTTAATGTCCTAAAGGCATCAAACCAATTGGCAGGAGGAGCTTGGTCTTCCATATGAGGCGCCAACTTGCTCATGGCCAGTTGGAAGTTGACTAATTGCTGTTTGGGACTGGTATTGGCCAATGCCGTTACTCGAAAGGTAAATTTTGATTGGAATAATTGGTTGACTAGAAATGTTTTACCTACCCTCCGCCTTCCATATAGAATAACAAATTCAGACTTGTAACTATCGTACAAACGCTGGAGTATGGCCTGCTCTTCTTTTCTTCCTATTATTCTGGGCTGGATGGACATTTTTTTAGTAAAAATAGCGCTATCTAGATTAAAAAACTTACTTAGCGCTACTTTTATACGCTGTTTTTAGCGCTAAGTAGGTTAAAAAAGGCACTTAGCGCTAAAAACACCCATTCTCAAAGCGTCTTCAAATACTCCACTAAAGCCCAACGCTCCGCATCAGATAGCTCGTCAGCGAAAGTGTGGCCCTGATTGCCATAGCCAGGTAGGGTGCTGTCAAAGGTCATTTTGCCCTTGCCTTTTTTCTTGCTTTCATATTGCCAACCTACTTTTTTCCAATCGAAGTCTTTGGAATCCTTACTGCGTTCCCAGTAGGTGGGGCGGCTTGAGCTGTTGAGGACTTCGTAGAGGGTGGGGACGGAGCCATTGTGGAGATAGGGGGCGGTGGCCCAAATGCCATCTAGGGGTGGGGCGATATAGCCTTGCTCTGGTTCAAACCAGGATTTGGGTTGAGAAGTGGCAAACCAGCTTTTGTTGTACCAATCTACGATTTTACTATCTGCGGCATAGCTGGCGTAGAGCGGATCAGTACCGATAAGGTCGATGGAAACAACCTTGTTGGGATAGTACTCAGGAGAATCATAGGTGCCATGACAGCCTTTACATTTTTCGAGGAAAATAGCTTTTCCCTTTTGGGCCAGGGGCTCATCAATAACCCTGGGATAGGGTGGGGCTTCCAGGCTGCGAATCCAGGCGGTGATGTGAACAAATTTTTGCTGTGCCAATCGAGCGGCTGTACTGTCTTTGATCCCCAATACGGAAGCCTGAAAAAGTAATTTGGTAAAATCGCCCCTACCTACTGCCGTGTAATACAGGGCATTCTTTTTCTTGAGATGCCAAAGTGCAGGTGTGTCACTTCCCAGATTATAATTCCGAATTGGATACTGTGCTTCTGGTGTGTAGGATAAGTCAACGGGGTCGCGAAAGCGCATACAAGACTCCGCGATACGCGCCGCAGGGTTTGAGCCTGGATTATTGGTCTGAATACGAGGCGCCATATGAGAGAAATAAGTGCCAAAGTCATCAAAAGAGGCCAAGGCGGCTGTATCCTTTCTGTACTTTCTTCGCACCTGAAAATTCATCAATTTTGCGGGGAGCTTTAGACTGCCTTGATTGTTATTGAGCGAATTCCCTACCCCAAGAATCACCTCCCCATCAACAGCACCCGCATGACAGCTAAAACAAGTTCCATTCATCACCTCTACACCAAAAGGCGATTCAAACACCGCAAAACCATAGGGGCTAGGTAAATTAGACTTTTGGGCAAAAGCCGCACGGTCTTCCTCTACTTCTTTTTTGAATATTTCATATGGAATACCCGAGCCCAGATAGGCCCCTTGGATCAGGTAGTAAAATCCGCTATCAGGATGTCCTTTCAAAAGCTGTGGATGGGGAGCTATTGTCTTGGTCTCCCAACCCACATCTTGTACGATGGGAGGTAAATTATAAGTACTGCGACATGCCCAAATAAAACCCAAAAAACTCAATAACACGAACCCTGTCTTCTTCATGAAAAAGAAACAAGGGATGGGAATTTAGGTTGAGTGAAGGGGATCGTTTTCTTTGACAGGAGCTAGCTCCAAGTAGGCTAATAGACGGCAACAATAGTCTTGTTTCAAAGGACGCGGGCTGCTCTATCGGATTGACTCCACGACAATCCGATCGTCTGCGGGAAGGCCCTTATAAATATTTCCTTTTACAAAGTACTTAATCAAATAAGGCATCTAAAGTTAGCACTTGAATATTCAAACTCCTGCTGTGTGAATTGGCCTTGAGCCCAAAAGGACTGATCAAAGTGGGGATGAGGTGTTTTTTGGTTCTGGAGGCTTGTCGGAAAGTGCCGATCTTATTTCGCAGATTAGCGGCATAGTCTTTTGAAATGCTAAAGGGTTCTTGGTAGAGTTTTATTTCGTAAACATTGATCACATGGTCATTTCGATCAATCAGTAGATCGATTTGTGCACCTGATTCCTCCTTGGTTCCTTGCTGATAAAAAGAAGAAGAATTGGAATAGATACCGCTGATGCCAAGGGCTTTTTTGAGCTGCGCCACATGTTTTAAGCAAATATTTTCAAAAGCATAACCAGACCATATTTTATTACTTTGGGTTTGGCTAAGTAGAAGCCAAGTGTTGTCTCCTTCATAAGCACTACCTTCGATGAAACGCAGATAAAATAGGGAGTATTCATCTGTGAGTCGATAGATCTGGCCCTTTTTCTTTTTGCCAAATGCTGGAAGTATTTGGATAAATCCCGATTGGCTAAGTTCTTCTAAAACTTTGGTCAAACCCCCGCCATTGGGAAGGCGACTTATGCGGATAAGCTCTTCTCTGCTAATCCCCTGTCGCTTTTGGGCTAACGTTCGAATCACTTTTAAATGATTATCTGCATTGGCAAATAGAGCGGGATATAATTGATCAAATTCATCTCTAAGCAAACCGTTTGGAGAGAAGCAAATGCGATTGATGTTTTGCACTGCACTTTTGTTGGCCTCTATCTCTTTAAGATGATGGGGAATACCACCTAAGGCCATGTAGAGTTGAACGATTTGGTACCTATCCAGATAAATCTGGCGGCTTTGTAGATAGTTTTCTACTTCGGAAAGCGTGAAAGCTTGTAGAAATATCCTTCTTGTAATGCGATTGTACAAGCCCCCCGTATTGTGTACGACTTTTTGGATCATCCAAGACGCTGCCGAACCACAGATAACCACGACGATGGATTGATTAACGGCCCAGCTATTCCAAAAATTTCCAAAGGCTCTCAGAAAGCTTGAGCGTTGGGCAGCTAGCCAAGGAAGCTCATCAAAAAAGAGGACGAGCTTTTCTTTTTTATCTTTCTTTTCAAGGAAAAGGGTGAGTAAGTGAAAGGCTTCTAGCCAATTATTGGGGCGAGGAAGGGGGAGGGTATTTTGGGCTGCCCTGTTGAGCTGTTGTGTAAAGTTTTGTAATTGCTCCTCCTGAGGGGCATTTTGAATACCCGTAATTTCAAAAGCTATTTTGTCCTTGAAGAAAGACTTGATCAAAAAAGTTTTACCTACGCGTCTGCGTCCAATGAGTGCCACCATTTCTGCTTCTTTGGAGTCCAATGCTCTCTGTAGAATTCCCTGTTCTTCTTGTCGACCAATGAGTGGATGATGCATAGATAAGCCTTCTTATTAGGCTTAAAGTCGCTAAATCTCTAAAAAAATACAACTTTTAGCGAGCTAAAAAATCAGATGCTCACTAAATCTATCAAAAAAATAGACTTTTAGCGAGGTTGAGCTGATTATCTAGCTGATCTTTTGAGTGATTGATGCCAAGCAGCTAGCCTCTACTGATTATTCCTCCCCAATTGCTCCACCTTCTTCAACCATTTAGTTCTAAAGGTATCTTTTGATAATCTGAGTGGTCCAATGGCAGTGATCCTTACTTTTTTTACCCCTACAAATTGCATCGTTAGTTTTTTCATGGCATGATGACTTGGGCAGGAATTAATCCATTTATAATACCAGGCGGGTTGGTCGAGGGTGCAGATGATTCTTGCAGTTTTACCAGTGAGGTATTGGTCCCACCAAACCGAACCTTCTCTTTTTTTGAAGGCAAATCCTGGTAAAAAAACGCGGTCAATAAAGCCTTTCATGATAGCGGGAACTGAGCCCCACCAAACGGGGTAAATCCAAACCAAATGATCTGACCATTTGATCCAGTCTTGGGCCTTTAATAAGTCAGGTTCCAGTTCTGTTCTTTTGCGATAGCCGTATTGGAGGTTGGGATTAAATTCCAAATCTCGAATATTGATTGCTTTGATTTCTGCATTGGAACTTTCCACTCCCTTTCTATAGGATTCAGATAAGGCAAAATTGAAACTCTCCTTATCTGGATGTCCATTGATGATGAGTATTTTCTTCATCCTATTCGTGTTTTTGTAAAGCTCTACAGAATAGGAGAGAATTCATTTGATCTATATCAAATTCGCCTTTTCGTGTTTCTGATTCTACTCAGTGTTTCGAGCGTCATGCCTAGGTAAGAGGCAATATGCATGAGGGGGACTCGATTCGTGATCCCTGGGTAAGTATCCAAGATATGATCGTATCGCTCTCTAGCCGTGTGGAAGAGGGTGGAAGAGATTCTTTCTTGCTGGCGCAGCATGGTCTTGGTAACAACGACCCTGACGAGGTGTTCAAAGTCGTGATGCTTATTGGAAAGCTGATCGATAGTGGTTCTCGAAATTTCCATGATCAGAGTATCTTCAAGCATTTCAATGTAATGCGGACTAGGTTCATTACCAAAAAAGCTGATAATGGCAGTGATGAATTCATTTTCAAAGGCAAACCAATCTGAAATGTCTTTTCCGTCTTTCAGATAATAGGCTCTTGCACAACCCTGTAAAATAAAATAGGCTTTATTGGCAAATTGTCCCTCGCGTACAATGACCTCGCCTTTTTCGACTGTGGTCAAATGAATCTGCTCAAGTAGCTCTTGCTGGCATTTGTCAGATAGGGGTGCATACAATTCCCCAATCGCATGGAGTGGATTGTTTTTAATCATAGTTTGGCTTTGACCAAGTAGGCGTAAAAATGATCCTGCATCAAAATTAACCATTGTAATTCATTTTAGCGCGATTCGCTAGGCGTGGATCGCTAAATTGATTCTCTCCATCCTGACTTCTTCCCTAAAAAAAGAGCCAGCCCAATCAATAGGCTGACCCTTCTCAAATAACTTGTTGATTAACAAGAAGATGGATTACATTATAATACACATAGATTAGTCTTTAGCATTTTGAACTTGGTGTAGACCAAAGTCCATCCATATTTATGGATAGCGATTCTTCACTTAATCCCTCGTCACAATCAATCGAACTTGAGCGTGCTGCAAACCATCGCTTACGTGAATGGTATAATTACCACTTGGAAGCGATTCAATATTGAGCTCCATCAAAGTACGGTCGACTGGCTGCTCGTAAAGCTGGCGGCCAAGTTGGTCGAATACCCGCAGTTGGGCCTTGCCCGCTTGGACCAGCTGAGGACTGACCGCTACCGTAAATTGTCCATTGGCGCTAGGATTAGGGAAGACGCTGATTGGGTAGTCGAGTAGGTCAAAATTGACTTCAACGATAGAGGTATAATCCGATCTACCATCCCAATCCTTTTGCAACAGGCGGTAGTAATTGATGCCTTTTATAGGTCTTTGATCGATATAGGCATAGTTTTGAGTGCTATTACTCTGGCCCTTGCTATCCACAAAACCCAATACCTCCCAATGAAGAGCATCTGGGCTTCTTTGAATCTCAAATCCCTGTGAGTTGATTTCGTTGGCTGTTGCCCAATTGAGGCGGACGGTAGCTTCTACTTTTTCCGCTTGAAAGCTGATCAATTCTACTGGCATACTACCTGAAATAACGACCATTTGCTGCTGAGTGCTGATATTGGGTTTTGTGGATAGCAAGGGCCAGAGTAATAGCACTCAAAACTATGCCTATATCGATCAAAG
>JBCBDH010000070.1:0-15432 GCA_038529855.1 Bacteroidota bacterium
CATCACTCAAACCGATTTTTTGCAATCTGACACCACAGAAATCTTCCTAAGCAATTGCGATCCTAGTCAAGTTGGAACTACTCAAACCTTGCTAACAAATTCCAATGGCTGTGACTCCCTTGTCATTACTCAAACTGATTTATTACCATCTGACACCACAGAAATTTTCCTGAGCAATTGCGATCCTAACCAAGTTGGAACCACTCAAACACTTTTGACCAATAGTAATGGCTGTGACTCCCTCGTCATTACTCAAACCAATTTACTATTATCCGATACCACAGAAATCTTCCTAAGCGATTGCGATCCTAACCAAGTTGGAACCACTCAAACGCTTTTGACCAATACCAATGGCTGCGACTCCCTCATCATTACCCAAATAGATTTACTACTATCCGACACTACAGAAATTTTCCTCAATACTTGCGATTCCAATCAAATCGGTATCATTCAAAACTTGCTAGTCAATGCCAATGGATGTGATTCCCTCGTCATCACCCAAACTGAATTTTGGCCTAATAATACCTGTGCCATATCAGCTTTACTGTTGGGAGATAGCTTGGATTGTGAAGCATCTACGGGCTCGCTTTGGGTAAATGTTGTGGCAGGAGCGGCGCCCTTTAGCTATACTTGGGAAGGGGATGGCCTGAATCCTTTGGGGAGTGGAACGATTGGGGGGCTGGATGATTGGATAAGTATTGATGATTTGGCAGCTGGGAATTATAGCATGACCATTACCTCCGCCTTGGGAAGTGAGGTGGTTTTGACTAGCCAGATTGTAGAGCAAGCTGGTTTTGAAATAAGTTTATTAGTCAACTCTGATTATCAAGGTTTTGGGGTGAGCTGCGAAGCAGCGGCAGATGGGGAGGCAGAAGTATTGATTGAGGGGGGCGTGGCGCCTTTTGAGCTACTTTGGTCGAATGGGCAGGAAGGGGTGATAGCGGATAATTTGACGGCGGGATGGCATTACATAAGTGTGATAGATGATGCGGGTTGTGAGCAGCAAGATTCCATTTGGCTTTCAGAGCCTCCTCCGCTGGTAGCACAGATTGAGCTGTCTGATCCTAGCTGTTTTGAAGTAAGCGATGGGCAGATTCAGCTTATTGGTGCGGAGGATGGGCGATGGCCTTATACTTATGCAATTAATGAGCAGCCTTTCCAGGATTCTCCTGATTTTGGGGGACTAGGAGCTGGTGTTTATCGGATTAGGATTCGAGATGCGATAGGTTGTGAGGCAGAAGAGTTGGTAGTAATTAATGCACCTGCGCCCTTGCTGGCAGTGTTGGGACAGGATACAACGGTACAGTTGGGGGATAGTTTGGCTATTCAATTGGTAAGCAATACAGCTATAGAGCAATTGGCCAGCATTGATTGGTCGGCCATCGAGTGTGCGAATTGTCCAGAGATTATGGTTCAGCCTTTGGTGGCGACGACTTATGCAGTGCAGATTACGGATGAGCGGGGTTGTCAGGCAGAGGATGCCCTTTTTGTGGGGGTGCAAAAAGATCGATTGGTCTTTTTCCCTAATATATTTACGCCAAATAATGACGGGTTTAACGATCATTATACCCTGCATCTGGGTCCTTCGGCAGTTCGAGTGGAGCGCTTTCAAGTTTATAGCCGTTGGGGGGAAGTAGTTTATCAAATCAGTGACCTACCCGCCGATGAACGAATCATTACCTGGGACGGGACCTTCAGAGGACAGGCGATGAATACTGGGGTATTTGTCTATTGGGCGATTATCGAATTTGTGGATGGGGAGAACGTCCTTTATCAAGGGGATTTACTGCTACAGCGCTGATAGCATTAGAAGTATTTGTTATGGCATGATTTTTCGCAATAAGAGTTTGTCATCCCAAAGGCTTTTACAAATTCATTCGATCAAACCATTCCCAAAATTTCTTCTGAAAAAAGAAATCCAAGATATGCAACTCAGATAGGTACGTCCTGATCTGAAAATTTAATATCCGACAAAACCCGGTAGCTATTTAACATCAGTTCACCGGGTTTTTTATGCCCTTTTTACAACAAAGCGCTAAGCAAAAACCACCAACCCAGGTAGGTTGGTGGTTCGACTAGGTTCCCCAAAAGCTAAAACCTATTTTAATATAATCAATTGTGCTAATTCTTAAGTACTGTGATAGCTGCAGCCTTTCCATTACCAGATAAGATCAATCCTTCTCCATCTCCACAATCATCGCCATAGCAGCTTTCAAATAAATCGTCTAATTCCTCATCGCTGTTGATCGTTTGCTGGGTGCCATCTTCCAAAGTCACTTCGATGGGATAGACAAAGTTGGGGTCTTCTTCACTGTCTGGATTTTGCTCGTACCAATTCTCTACTGCCATCTCGAGGGCATCATCATCATTTACTTCAGCTGTGCTGCCATCTGGGAAACTAATACTCAATGGATAATTCAGCTCAAAACAATCGTCAAACTCATGCTCGTCTTCCTCCAGACATTCTTCGATCAAATCATCCAATTCCTCATCACTACCTACACTGGCCGTACTGCCATCCTCCAAAACGACGTCTACTGGGTAAACAAAGCTTGGAAATTCTTCACTATCGGGGTTTTGCTCATACCAGTTCTCAAAAATCTGCTCCAATTCCTCCTCATTATTGGCACTTTGTATGGTTCCATCTGGTAAGCTTACCGTAATCGGGTAGACGGGTTCAAAACACAATTCCTCTATTTCGTCTTCCTCCTCGTCGTCGTCCTCCTCTTCATAGCAAGCTTCGAATAAATCGTCAAATTCCTCTTCGCTATTGATGCTTTGTTCTCCTTCCTCTGTTTGTACGGTAATGGGAAAAACCAACATGGGTTCCATCTCGTCATCGGGATTTTGATCAAACCAATCGTCAAAAATTTGTTCAAGTCCCTCTTCGTCATTTGCCGTTTGGCTGCTGCCATCGGGCAGATCTACATCAATAGGGAAAACTAGCTCAAAGCAAAGCTCATCACAGTCCCCTTCAAAATCGTCGATACAAGTATCAATAAGAGCCTCCAATTCTTCCTCACTATTAATGGTTTGCTGCTGACCATCCTCCGTCGTTACGGTAACAGGAAAAACCAGTGTAGGGTCATTTTCATCATCGGGATTTTGCTCGTACCAAGCCTCAAAAATTTGTTCAAGACTTTCTTCATCACTTGCTGTTTGAGTACTACCATCGGGCAATGCCACATCAACGGGAAAGGCTAGGTCAAAACAAATATCATCACAGTCGCCATCAAAATGTTCGGAGTCTCCTCCATCGGTATTGGCATTACTTGTTCCAGTATTTTGCTTGGAAATAAAATTATCAGAGATCGCTACATCCTTATCTTTATTACAAGAAGTAAGCAGCGCCATAGAAATTAAAAAGAGAAGACAAAAATTGATAATTTTCATAGATGGATACATAATTGAGATTTTAAATTTTTCGAGTAATTCAGATTGGGCTTTGCATTTTTAAAATGCGCTCTGCCCTTTTACGCATCCAAGACAACTGACTTGATCCCTCCCCCTATGCACTGGCTTATTTTTTTTATTTTTTTTTCGCGTGGGCAGCCCTGTCGGACTGACTCCCCGCCAAAGCGGGGTCAGTCCGACAGTTGCGGGCGGAGTCAGTTAGACAATAGCACGAAAGCCTAAAAATCATTTCCTATCACAAATACTTAAAACTCTAAGCGATAGGTAAAAGAAGGTAAGATGGGTAATAAATGGATGGGCTCTGTTTCCAAACGAGCATTGTCCTCATTGAGATCGAGTCGATGAAAAGCGGCATTATCTCGATTATAGAGATTGTAAACACTCAGCTTGATTTGATGGGAAAAGCGCTTGGCTGACCAGGTATAACGAGCGCCAATATCAAGGCGGTGATAATGATTAGATCGCTCTTGGTTTTTTTGGCCAGGGGTAGTCCATTGATCTGGAAAAACTTCTTCCTCAAAAGAATCTTCACTGACAAGTAATAAGGGATTGGCAGATCCCAGGGTCCAATTCGCGCTAATGTTAAACCGATCATTAAAGCGATAAAACCAATAAGCATTTATTTGATGTCGTCTATCAAACTGAAAAGGATAGATTTTTCCTTGGTTGAGTCCAGTGAATTGGCGTTGCGACCAGGCCAAAGTATAATTCAACCAGCCCCCCATTTTTCCAAATTCTCGTTTTAGCAACAGCTCAATGCCATAGCTATTGCCACTTCCCCTCAATAATTCTTCCTCTAGATTTTGGTCAAAACTCAAAAAGGGTTGGGACTGGGGTAGGGAAAGCAAATTCTTCATTGACTTGTAATAAGTGCTCCATGTCAATTGCCAAGCTTGACTTCCAAAATAAGTCAATCCCAATTCGCCTTGCCAGGACTCCTGGGGTCGAATGACATCTGTGGTGGGCACCCAAATATCATCTGGTGTACTCAGACCAGAAGGATTGATTCGATGAAGGTATTGTACCATTCGAATCCAGCTTGCATCCAATAGCCACTTCTTATTGATTCGGAATTGGGTACTGATTCTGGGTTCTGGAAAAAAATAGCTTTCGCCCTCTTCCCAAAAACTCGAAATGCGCAGGCCAATATTAGCTTGCCAACGCGGACTTAGCTGTAGTTCATCTTCTACATATACATGGGCTTCCCGAGCCTTTAACTCTGGGGCTTCGTACAATTCAACCAATTCCTCCACTCCTGCATAATCAAACTCCTCTCCATCTAACTCTTGCAAAGAAACAGCGCCAGGTTCAAAACGATGACGAGTAAAGCCTGCTCCAAAACGGATGTAGTGATCAGGTATGGGGTGATAGTCAAAGTCGATATTGATTGCTTGATCCTGAATATTGGTGAAGTAGTGGTAAAAAAAGAAATAGTCCTCTTCATCATTTTCTTCCTCCAAGGCCAAGACCTGCTCCAAAAGGGCATTGGAAAATTCATAATTACTATAGGTCAGGGTTAGGTTGGAAAAAAGTTTACTGCCATACAGATGATTCCATCGAAAAGAGGCGATATCATTGTTCCAGAAAACTTCATTATCAAAAGTTTGCTCTTCTCCTTCTTCAATAGTTTCCGCCTCTAAGCCAAATTTATCTTCTCCTCGAAAATAGCTTACATACAAACGATCCTTTTCAGAAATTGTATAATTAACCTTAGCATTAAAATCGTAAAAATTAGTCGTTACCTCTTCCTCATACCCTGGATAAAATACCTTTTGGCTGATCTCTCCTAACAAAAAATTGGAATGGCTGCGACGCGCCGTGAGTAGGACAGCCCCTTTTTTTTGAGCAAATGGCCCCTCTACTGTCGCCTTTGCACTCAGCAAACCCAATTGGGCCTCTCCTTTGTATTCCTTATTATTCCCCTCTCTCGTCCGCACATCAAAAACAGAAGACAAACGCCCCCCATAACGCGCGGGAAAAGCCCCCTTCCACAAACGCGCACTGCGAATAGCCGAAGCATTATAAATGGAAAAAAAGCCCAGTAAATGAGTGGCATTATAAACAGGCACCCCATCCAATAACATCAAATTCTGATCGGCATTTCCCCCTCGAACGTACAAACCACCCAAACCATCAGAACCAGATTGGATGCCAGGAAGCGTTTGGCTTAATCGCAAGATATCAGGCTCCCCTCCCAAGTCAGGAATCAAATCAATTTGCTCAATAGCCAGGCGAGTCGAGGGATCGGTCGTTTGCCCATCTTCGTAAGTATCATTGGCAGAGACCACGACTTCCTCCAAATTCACGGAGCTTTTCAAGGCCATATTTAGCCGTTGATTGGCCTTCAAATCCACGGACTGCTCCATCACTGTCGCTCCCAAATAAGAAACGGATAACATAAGCGTACCCGCAGGCAGAGTCAAACTGTAAAAGCCATATTCATTGGTAAAGGTGCCCTTTTGGTGTTTGGGGCTGTAGATGCTAGCAGAAATCAGTCGCTCTCCATCCTCTGCAGATTCAATAAACCCACTGATGGTATAGCTAGGAACTTGACGTTTGGGAAGTCGAAACAATAAAACTTGCCCACCAGTTTCCCGATAGGCAATTCCTGTATTTTTGAGTAGATCATTCAGGATAATCTGTACTTCCTTTTGTCGCCACTGTCGATCAATTTGGACCTGAGGATCAAAAAACTGATCACTAAAAGCAATACTGATGGCTACTTCTTCAGACAGGGCTTTTAGGGCTTCAGCTATCGTCATATCCTGAGCGCTAAAATCAATTAAACGCTCCATAGGGTTTTGAGCAAAACACCAAGAGCAACAAAAAAAAAGACTAGCTACAAGTAAACTGTTCTTCATTAGCAACTTCCTCCAAGGAGGCGGTAATTATTGGGGCCTGTTTTTTCTACCTTCATTTGAAAGACACCAGCGATCACATCCAGGACTTCTTCCGCTGATTTGTTTTGAAAACGATTCGTGAAAGCGCAATTGTTTAAGGCTTGATTAGCCAGTTCAATTTGAATGCCATATTGCCGTTCTACAGTCGATAGCACCTTTTCTAAAGTTTGTCCATCAAAACGCAGCAGACCACTTTGCCAAGCCAGGGCATTGAGCGATTCATCAGTCTGCTTAATCAGGGCCTTTGTTATCCCATCGTAATAGCCCTTTTCATTCGCCACCAGTTCAAGCGCATCTCCATTTCCTCGCATCTCCATTCGCACCTTCCCCGTTCTCACCTGTACTTCCACGAAAGGCTCCGCTGCATAATGCCGAACATTAAAGGAAGTGCCCAATACGCGTACCTCACTGCTTGTTGTTTCAACGATAAATGGCCAATTGGGATTTCGCTGGATGTCAAAAAAGGCTTCGCCTTCTAGCTTTACCCTTCGCTCGCCAGCAGTAAATGACTCAGGATAGGTCAATTTAGACGCTTGATTCAGCCAGATGCTTGATCCATCAGGCAGTGTAATCTCTTGGATGTCTTTCCGTGTTTGGACGATCTGCTGTCCAGAGATTAGCCCCGTATAATTGCGGATCACCCAAGTTGTAGCCAGAAGGAAAACCAGGGCTGCCGCCACTTGCAGCCAGGGTCGCCGCCCTCTCATTCTACGAACTGTAGCTCCCTTTTCGGGCTCCTCCGCTGCAATTCGCTGTTGCAAGAGGGCAAAATCTGCCTCCGTATCCAAATCCACATCAGCCGTAAACTGCCCCCCTAGCCGCCAAGCTTCTTTATAGGCTGCCGCCTCCGCACGATGCTCCGCAGAATCGGCCAGCCAATCGTCCAATTGCTGCTGCTCAGCAGGCTCAATCTCGCCCGCCAATTGTTTATTTAATAGTTCAATGTAATAATCGTCTTGCATAGAAAAGGATTGAGTTCTACCGTCTAGACAATTTAAAAGCCCTAAACACCTACGCCCTCCCCCCTATTTATCCAAAAAACCACAGAAGCAAATAGCATAGGTTTCTGGAAATATGAGGTTGAATGACGCTTCGAAGCACTTTCATGGCCTTGGTCATTTGATTTTCCACTGTTTTCACTGAAATATTCAGCTTCGCTGCAATTTCCTTATGCGACAAACCCTCCAAACGACAAAGGCTAAAAACCAATCGGCATTTTTCGGGTAGCTTTTCGATAGCGGTATTGATCAATTGCTGCAAATCATCTGCTTCCAATTGTTCTTGGGCACTGGCGGTCTGGCTGAGTTTCTCTTGCTGAAAGACCTCAGGTTCTGAAAAGTCTAGCCTTTGCGCTTTGATGTAATTGAGTGTTTTGTTGATAGCGGCCCTACGCAGATAAGACTTCAGGGAAGATTGGATTTGGATTTGCGCCTTTCTCTTCCACAGTTCGTAAAAGACATCCTGCGCCAAATCCCGCGCCTTATCCCGATCTCCTAATACATTAAATACCGTGACAACCAGATAGCGGTAATAGCGATCAAAGAGGCTTTTAAAAGCCTGATCTTCCCCTGCTTGCAGACGGCGAATCAGATCAGCATCATTGTGGGATGGGGTTTGGGCCATCATTTGTACTTTAATCGCTGTAAAGATAAAGAATTCCGTAGCGGTCTGAAATTCGTAGCCCAAGTATACTTACAAAAAGGAGAATCGGCATTTTTTCCCTCCGTTGAATCCCTTCCAGAAGCCTATAAAAGAAAAAAGTAAAAGATTTTGTAATGTAAAAGCCCTCCAAAAGCGCGAAAAAGGCCCCAAAACCCCCTAAATCGCCTATTTCCCAGGTCTTTGCAGATAGAAAAATTCCAAAAAACTGTAATGGCATGAACTTCAAAATACCCGTAGCTTGGTCCTAGCTAACTGTTAAAGAGCTTAGTTATTACCAGAACTGTTTAGATATGCGGCAAGAAGTGCGCGCTTCTTGCCGCTATTTTTTTTGAAAAAAGTCACTCCAAGGTGGTTACCTTTTTCCCCTCCCCTGTATCAACCTACAACAAGGTCTGAAAACACTAAAGAAAGCTGGACTAATTATAACCTTTCTGTTTTTAAATCCATTATCAACCGATAGATAAGTTTTTCCTATTCTGGAGTCACCGCTGTTTCTCTGTTTGAAGTAGTGGTGCCCAGAGTAGTTTGGCTTGATCAATCAGGGTAAATAAAATAAGTCCGCTGCATTTTGATATGAGCTTCCTTGTATTCAACTAGCCATCTCCAAACTCCTTAGGGCTACTTATAATTTTTAAAAAAATCTCCCTCCTCCATTACCTTTCCCAATGTCCAGGTATTAACCACCAACAAAGCAATTCAAACATTGCTAAACAACCGAACTAATCTAATAAGCCACCCTTGGTGGCCTCTTTTTCATCAGAATAATACCGAACAAGCTGCTGTTCCAACAGTAGTCATGCAAATAAATTGATCCCTTATTTGCGCTCGCTCGCCTCGCTATCGAGGTAGCTCAGTATTGGGTCGTTTTGGCACCATGGGTACCAAGCAGCCCCTAAATGTTAATTACTTATTATTCATCAATACCAAAAACAATTATTCTCTGTAATAGCTATATCCCAGTAATGTCTCTAAACCCAAACACAAACACATTACGTATTTTTCTCAAATACCGTAGTAGCTCAGACCATCGCAACTGTTCCTCTGTCGGTTGATAAGGTTTCTCTAACTCCTCTGGTCCAGCTGTTAGAAATCTTCATAGACTAGCGAATGGCTTGCGGTGGTTCTTTTTCGGTAGCTGCGAAAAGTCAAGCTAAGATGAGCAGCAATATTTCATGCGTAATAAGGGAGGTACCCAGGTGAGTACAAGAAAAAGGGGCCTCCTTCAATGAGAGTACACTCGTCCTGTAAGGAGGCGAGTGTACATTTTTGTTTTCTATTCTCTTTCCAGTACCAATTCAAAAACGACCTCCAATTCAGGATCATCGCTGTCCTGGTGAACAAAAGATACCTCCTGACGATCCTTTTCATCTTTTAAAATCATCCAACGACTGTCATCACTAAAGACGATTTCACTGTCTTCTTTTTGCCAATTGAAGGTCGTATTGAGGCTTTCCGTTTCTTCGAGAATAGCCATGTACATCGTCAGATCAGCACGACCGCTTTGGTCAGCTTTAAATTCCATAGTGCCCGTGGTTTCGATTTCGACTGTAAAAAGTTGATCGCCTTGGTCAAATACGGTGGCGGTACCATCAGCAACTTTCCAGATCCCAACAATGTTTTCAACTGCTTCCGTATCCTTATCTTTTTTGCATGAAGTAAATAAACTCAGCGTCACCAAGACGGTCAAAATCAAAGGAAAAATTTTAATCGTATTCATTCTTTTGGTGTTTAAGGGTGGATAAAATGTACTTGTTTAATTCGTTCAGGGCAAAGATAGCGGGCCATATAGCTGCCGAGAGAAGACAATGCATTGAACTGGGAAAATGCAGCAGTGAAGCGAGAAAATTGTATTTTGTAGCTTGACTCAAATTCCCCTCTTATGAAAAAGCGATTCGTCGTATTGAGTATTTTGGTCCTCCTACTCGCCTATTTTTTATTCTTCCCCGTCGAGATTCGTCCTGGGAAGTGGCAGCCAGCAGAAGCCCCTGCCCTGGCGGGTGATTACGCTCCAAATAATCGTTTGGCCAAATTACAGCATCGCTTCAATGGGCAGTGTCATCATTGTGAAGACATCGCTGTAGATAGTGCAGGATATGTGTATGGCGGATCCGTAGAAGGAGCCATCATACGACTAAAGGGGGAAGAACGAACCATACTGGCTGAAACTGGCGGACGCCCGCTCGGTTTGGACTTCGATACCCTGGGCAATCTTTGGATTGCAGATGCTGATAAGGGCCTTTTACGACTCTCCCCAGATGGGCAAATACAAAGCCACAGTACCACACATGGCAAACGCCCCTTTCTTTTTGCTGATGACCTGGAAATTGCAAGCGATGGGATGATCTACTTCTCAGATGCTTCAGACCGATTTGGCTTTCACAAATTCACCCTCGAACTACTCGAACACCAGCCCAATGGCCGATTACTATCTTATAATCCAAGCAGTGGCGAAACCCAATTACTACTCGACCAGCTCTATTTTGCCAATGGCATTGCGGTGAGTCACGATGGACGTTTTGTACTGGTCAATGAAACAGGAAAATACCGCGTGTCCCGCTACTGGCTCAAAGGACCTAAAAAAGGCCAGCAAGACATTTTTATCGACAATCTCCCTGGCTATCCAGATGGCATCTCTCAAGGAGCCAATGGCATTTTTTGGCTCACCCTGATTTCTCCTCGCAGAGCCTCACTAGACCAAATCATGGACAAACCCTTTCTCCGCAAAATCATCGTTCGCCTACCCAAATCCCTGCGCCCCGCTCCCGAACGCTATGGCTTTATCCTTGGACTGGATCAAAACGGCCAAATAAAATACAACCTGCAAGATCCCAATGGAAAGTATGCCCAGATATCCAGTGTGCAGCAATTTGGCGATAAGCTTTATTTGGGTTCGCTGGCCGAAAATGGGGTAGGCGTATTTGATTTGACTACCTTGTCGGAGTGACTCGCCGTCACTCCGACAGTGGGTAGGAAATTCGTCACTCCAATAAACAGAGACGCATCAAATATCCTCTTTAGCCATACCTACCTGCTGCCTAATCTTCCTATACAAAACCACCGCGCTATAAACCATCATCACCAATACCAAGGCATAGACCCACCAAGGGATATTTCGCCCTGCCCAAAACAGATAGACATAGGTGCCAATAAAAGAAAGAAAGAGGACCAACAGCGGTAAAAAAGTAGACTGACCACTTCGAAGCCTAAGAATCAGTTGAGAAAAAGCAATAAGGGAAAAGGGAATGGTACCAAAATAAAGCAAAGCGAAGATAAACGGATTGACACCATAAGCTTGACCAAAGCCCAACATCCAATGGCTCAATTGCTCCAAATAGCCCATTGCTTACTTGCGGCGGCGACGCACTTTTTTCTTTTTCAAGCCATAGGAGCGTTCCCTGCGGTCTTTGATCATCTCCCGCTTATTGTGTTTGCGATGATCCTGCAGTAATTTCTCGATCAAATCATCGCGCCCCATGCTCTTGAGCTTGTCGCGAATGACGCCTTGATTTTCTTTTTTATACCAAAAGAAGAAAAGGTGTTGGTTTTTCTTTTCCTTTTTGGACTTGGCCGTGTAGACGGGTTTTAGGGTATAGGGATGTAAGCCCGTGTAGTAGATAATGGTCGCCACAGTCATGGGGGTAGGCGTAAAATCCTGTACTTGTTCCAGACGGAAGCCCATGTCCTTGGTTTCCGCTGCCAGATTGGCCATATCTTCCATTTCTGAGCCAGGGTGGCTAGAGATAAAATAGGGAATCAGGGGCTGATCCAGCCCGTGTTTTTTATTGATGCGATCGTAACGCTTTTTGAACTCGTGAAAATGTTTGAAGGAAGGCTTTCGCATGACCTTGAGGGTATTGTCAGAGGTATGCTCAGGAGCGACTTTTAGGCGACCGCAAACGTGGCGGGTAACCAATTGCTCCATGTATTCTTCCGAACTTTCATCCGAATTTTTATTATAGCTGTCTACGAGTAAGTCATAGCGAATCCCACTACCTACAAAGGCTTTTTTGACATTGGGATGGGCATCTACCTTTCGGTAAATCTCCGTCATAGCTTTGTGGCTGGTATCCAAATTGCTGCAAACCACAGGATGGATACAAGAGGGACTGACACAGCGGTCGCAAATGGATTGTATCTTGCCCTTCATTCGATACATATTGGCAGAAGGACCTCCCAAATCACTGATGTAGCCTTTGAAGTCAGGCATTTTGGTCACGGCTTCTACCTCTTTGAGGATGGAAGTCTCTGAACGGCTGGCGATAAACTTTCCCTGATGGGCAGAAATGGTGCAAAAGCTACAACCTCCAAAACAGCCGCGATGCATATTCACGGAAAAGCGGATCATCTCATAGGCAGGCACCGAACCGCGCTTTCTATACTTGGGATGCGGCATTCGGGTGTAGGGCAAATCAAAAGAGGTGTCGATTTGCTGCTCCGTCATGGGGGGATAAGGTGGGTTAATGATCAATTGATGATCACCTACTCCCTGCAAAAGTCGACGCGCTTTTACCTTATTGGACTCTTGCTCAATGTGTTTGAAATTAGCCGCAAAAGAGCGCTTATCGCGAAGACATTTTTCGTGAGAGTGAAGGGTAAAGTCCTCCCAGTTTTTATTCAAAGGAGGAGCATCGTGACGAGGGTGTAGGACAGCCGTTTGGGGAATGGTCTTCAAAGAGCTAAAGGGCACTCCTTTACGAAGTAATCGTATAATTTCCCGTAAGGGCATCTCTCCCATTCCATAAACCAATAAATCTGCCCCACTCATGGTCAAAATATTGGGAAACAATTCATTGGCCCAATAATCATAATGGGTGACGCGGCGCAAAGAGGCTTCAATCCCACCAATTAATATAGGAACATCAGGATAGAGTTTTTTGAGAATTTGGGTATAAACCTTGGTGGCATAATCTGGTCGAAAACCACTCGCTCCTCCTGGGGTATACGCATCTGTCGAGCGAAGGCGACGGGCTGCCGTATAGTGATTGACCATCGAATCCATACAGCCTGAGGTAACGCCAAAAAATAACTTAGGGCGACCCATTTTTTTAAAATCGCGCAGATCATCTTTCCAGTTGGGTTGGGGAACCAAGGCTACCCTTAATCCCTCACTTTCCATAATTCGCCCAATTACTGCCGTTCCAAATGCTGGATGGTCAACATAGGCATCCCCAGAAATTAGAATGACATCCAATTCCTCCCAAGCCCTTTGCTCCACTTCTTTGCGCGTAATGGGCAACCAATCTGATGTAGGTCGATGATCTGACATAATACTTTTAGGCTGATTTTCAGCTAGTAAACCCCAATATAGGGCATCCTGTTCTTATAAAGATAAGGCTCTTTTGGCTTGTTGTGTGTAAAAAAGCGCTGTAAGCTATGGTTTTGCTATTATTTTACCAGGGCTGTTCCAAATCCTTAGCTTCAAACTGGTGATCCCGCTCAATGTAGTAACTGCCTTCTTCCTCTTTGTTAGGACGTAGTTGCAAACTGTTTTTTTTGAATAAGCGCGATAGAAAAGCCAGTGGGGTGAGAAAAATCATAAAGATCAGACCCAATAGAATCGTTCCATTGATTTTGCCCAACCACTCCGCTAATCCAAACCAGCCAATGGCAATCCAGCGGGTCAGCCAATTGGAAAATAGCCCCGCTAGCCCAACCAGCACCGCTCCACCCAACAAGGGACGATAATCCGTAAACCAGTAAATAAGCATCAAACCAGTGATGATGGCTAATAAGGCTTCCAGCTGTTGACTCTTCTTCATCTTTCCTTTTTTAGTCCAATACAAATTCTTCCTGCCAATTGTCCTTTTCCCAGTTCCCTTGCTCCTCTTTTCTAAAAACCATATCCTCAATAACCAGGATATCCATCTCCGTACGCATAAAACAGCGATAGGCATCCTCTGGCGTACAGACAATGGGTTCGCCCCTAACATTAAAGCTGGTATTCACCACCACACCACAGCCCGTTTTTTCCTTAAAAGCCGCAATTAATTGCCAATAGCGAGGATTGTGCTGGCGATCTACGGTCTGGATGCGAGCGGAAAAGTCGATGTGGGTAATGGCGGGAAGCGTGGATCTTTGAAAATAGAGTTTTTCGCGCAAAGGCAAATCGTGATAACCGTCTGGTAAAGGATGACGAATCGCAGTCTTGACGGGCTGTACTTCCAACATATATGGAGAAGGACCGTCCAGGTCAAAATACTTTTGGCTTTCCTCCACCATGACTGAGGGGGCAAAAGGCCGAAAAGATTCGCGGTATTTGATCTTTAGATTGAGCTTTTTCTGCATTTCTGGATTGCGTGGATCGCCAAGGATGCTTCTGGCACCCAATGCCCTAGGCCCAAATTCCATCCGCCCCTGCATCCACCCTACGGCCTTCCCCTCCGCCAATTCACCAGCCACTTCCTGGCAAAGCACTTCAAAATCATCATACTGCTTATAGGGTGCTTTGAATTTTCGCGCCATTGCAATCACCTGATGGTTTTCAAAAGCTGGACCAAGCAGGCTGGCTTGCATGGCATCTGGCAGTCGCAGGCGCCGCTCTTTTTGGTAGAAGATATGATAGGCCGTAGCGGCCGCCCCAGGTGCTCCACCAGCATCCCCAGAAGCAGGTTGAAAAAAGATAGCTTCAAATAAGCCTGTCTTTAGCAATTTGCCATTGGCTACACAATTGAGCGCCACCCCACCTGCCATACAGAGATAGCGTGCCTGGGTCAGCTCCTTTGCCGTCCGCGCCATTCTGATGACCACCTCTTCCGTAAATTGTTGGATGGCCAGGGCCAGATTGCAATGCTTTTGCTCCAATTCGCTTTCTGGCGCCCTGCGAGAAAAGCCAAAAATAGATTCCCAGGATTGATGCCTGGCCATACGCAGGCCAGTGGCATATTGAAAATGTTTTTGATTCAACCAAATAGAGCCATCCGCTTTTAGGTCGACCAAATGTTCTTTGATCTTAGCAAGGTATTCGTGCGTTTGGGGTGATTCTGGATTGCCATAAGGGGCCAGGCCCATGAGCTTGTACTCCCCAGAGTTGACGCGAAAACCAAGGTAATAGGTAAAGGCAGAATACAGTAGTCCTAGCGAATGGGGAAAACGCAATTCCCTCAATAAGCTGATCGATCGTCCTTTGCCCATACAGATAGAGGCTGTCGCCCATTCCCCCACGCCATCAATCGTAAGAATAGCCGCCTCTTCATAGGGAGAGGGGTAAAAAGCACTGGCCGCATGAGAAAGGTGATGTTCAGGAAACAACATCTTCACCTTGCTGGTATCCAAATCGTCAATTTGACGTAGGCTTTTGCGTAGCGATTGTTTGAGAAAAAGCTTTTCCTTGAGCCAAATGGGCATGGCCTTGATAAAAGAACGAATTCCAAAAGGGGCAAAAGCATAGTAGGTTTCGAGCAGGCGTTCAAATTTGAGAAAGGGCTTATCGTAAAAGGCAATAGCTTCCAGATCATTG
>JBCBDH010000071.1:0-15415 GCA_038529855.1 Bacteroidota bacterium
ATTATCAACAACCACAAGATCAAAAAAGACCTCACACTGATGGAAGGTATATCCGTCAATATGTACAAAAGAACCTTGGTCAAAGAGGTAAAAACAGCTTATTACCAATATCAACAAACTGTACAGCAAGTACAGCTTTTTGAAGATGCCCTAGCGCTAGTGCAGGAAAATCTACGGACGACAGAAAGTCTATACAGATACAATAAACAAACCATTGACGTGGTCTATGCTGCTGAGGCAGAAGTCAAAAAAGTAGAGCGTCAAATAGCGGAGGCCATTCGAGCCAGACAAACGGCAGAGGCTTACTTCAATTTTTTGCTCAATCGCCCTTATGACGAGGCCATTGAGATTAGTACGGTGGCAGAAGCGCCTCAGGCAGTGGCCTCGCTCGACCAGGCCAGATCACAAGCAGTACAACAGCGCGAGGAAATGCGCCAACTCGATCAACTGGCCGAAGTAGCCAGCAAGCAAGTCAAACTCAACAAGGAGGAATGGCTGCCCAATATCAACCTCGTCGCTGATTATGGCGTGCAAGGCACCAACTACCGCCTCGACAGCGATAGCGATTTCTTTATGGGTTCGCTGGTCATGAGTTGGAATATTTTTAATCGCCCTACACAGGCCAAAGTGCAACAGGCCCAGATCGAACAGCAAATTATCGCTCAGCGCAATGCGGAGGCTAAGGAGCAAATTGGTCTAGAGGTCGTTCAAGCCCACTATGCCTTGGAGAGTAGTCGAAAAAGCATTGATCTGAGTCAGCAGGAATTGAAATACAGCCAAAAAGCCTATCAATTGGTGGAAAAAAAGTTTAAGCAGGGACAGGCCAATTTGGTCGAGTTGACCAATGCCAGAACCCAGCAAACCCAGGCTGCCCAAAAACTGATCATCGCTCGTTTCGATTTTCAGACCAAGATGGCTGAATACGAACATGCCACCGCTTCTTATATCTTCTAAACCCCCATTATTCTTAGCTCTTGAAATCAATAATCAGCATGAAAAAGATAGCTTTAATCACCCTGCCACTTCTTATGCTCATCGCATTAGTGACCACCTTTAGCCTTCAGGGCAGCGACGAAGAGCCTCCCATTACTACTCCCAATAAACAAGTACGTACGGTTCCCGTGGAAAATGTAGATTTTCGACAGACCGTATTTGGGACTGGACGGCTGGCTTCCAAAGAAGAAGTCAAATTGAGTTTTAAAACGGGTGGGGTCATCCAAAAGATACAAGTGGAGGAAGGACAGCGTGTACGCAAAGGACAGCTTTTGGCAGAGTTACAACTCACCGAAATCAGCGCCCAAAACCGTCAAGCTGAACTCGCTACCCAACAGGCCAATATCAATATCGAAAATGCCAAACTCGCCATTCGCAGAGCGGAACGCGATTTGAAAAATGTCGAAGGCTTGTACAGAGATAGCGTAGCGACATCTGAGGATTTGGACAATGCGCAAATTGCCAGAGACAATGCCTACAATCAATTGGCCACCGCAGAAGCTGCCCTTCAATACAATAAGCAAAATATCGATATCGCCGCTTTCAATCTGTCTTATTCCAAAATTGTGGCGCCAGTCAGCGGCATTGTCTTACACCAGTTGGCAGAAGCCAATGAATTGATAGGCCCTGGACAGCCTGTACTAATCATTGGCTCCAATGAGCGCTCTCCAGTAATCCGCGTCAACATCACGGATAAGGACATCATCCACATCAACACGGGTGATCAAGCCCAAATCCATTTTGACCCTTATCCCAATGATACCTTCCCAGGTCAGGTGGCTATGATTGCCAGTACGGCCAATCCAATGACAGGTACTTATGAAGTAGAGATTGATGTCAATGCAAAAGGTAAAAAGCTACTCAATGGCTTTATTGGTCAGGTGTATATCCAAACCAATAATACACAGGCGCTTCTTCGCATTCCCTTTGATGCCCTAACGCGGGCTGATCAAAACAAGGGAACCGTCTTTGTTCGTCAAGGTGATCAAGCATTGGAAAAAGAAGTATCCATCTTTAAATTAGAAAACAATAGTCTCTTATTAAATCAAGGTTTGCAGGGTGGTGAAGAGGTGATTGTAGAAGGCGCAGCCTATCTGCAGGACGGCGATAAAATTGACATCATCCAACCCCGTTAAACATCCATCTTATGAATATCCCTAGGTTTGCAATAGATAATTATCAGCTCACGCTGACTGTATTTGTTTTTCTCTTTGTGGTCGGTATTAGTGCTTATTTGGGTATGCCCAGAGCGGAAGATCCCGCCATTAATGTACCCAGCACCATCGTCACGGCCATCTATCCAGGCGCTAGTCCAGAAGATATGGAGAGCCAAGTGGCAGACCCTATCGAAGAAGTCATCAACGAATTGGAGGATGTCAAGCAGATTGTCACCAATATTGAAGATGGGCTTTCAGTAACTGAAGTGGAGTTTTACCACGGGGTTGATCCCAAGGAAAAATTTGACGAGGTAGAGAGTAAGGTCAATGGCATTCGAGATGAACTGCCCTCGGAATTGTATCGTCTCGATTTTATTCGCCCAACCACAACGACAGTGGCCATATACCAATTGGCGCTGCTGTCGGAGACAGCCAGCTACAGCGAATTACAGCAAGAAGCGGAGCGCATTAAGCGCAAGATCGAAAAGGTGAGCGGTGTTCGAAAAGTAGAGATTGAGGCTTATCCAGAGCAAGAAGTACGCATCGCCCTCAATCCAGTGAAAATGAGTCAGATGGGGATTAGTCTGGACAATGTCGAACAGGCTATTGCCAGCAATAATGCCAATATCCCTGGCGGTTCGGTCAAGGTATCCAATAAGCTGTTTAATGTGAAGACTTCTGGAGCTTATGCAACGATTGATCAGATTCGTAATACCGTTGTAGGCGCTTATCAAGGGCAGATCATTTATTTAAAAAATGTCGCGGCCGTTTTTATGGACTATGAGGATGAGCGTTATACCGCCCGCTATAATGGCCAGCGAAGCATCGTAATGACCGTACAGCAAAAAGAAGGTTTCAACATCTTTGCTGTGGCGGGCCCCATTCGCGAGCAGTTAGAAGACTGGAAATTACCCGACCAAATTGAGCTGGCTTATGTCTTTGATCAGTCAGAGGGAGTAAAGGACCGCATTGATGGGTTTAGCAATAATTTGTTGCAAGGAGTGGTACTGGTAGGGTTGATTATTTTCTTGGTCTTGGGGATTCGCTCAGCGAGTTTGGTGATGTTGTCGATTCCTTTTTCCATCCTGATTGGTCTGTGGATTGTGGATATTTTTGATTTGGGCTTACAGCAAATGTCGATCGCGGGATTGATTGTGGCGCTGGGTTTATTAGTGGATAACTCTATTGCCATTATTGAAAATATCGAGCGCTACCTCAGTCAGGGGTATAGTACGAAGGAAGCGGCGATTGAGGGTACGCGGCAGTTGGTGGCTCCAATGTTTAGTGCTACGCTGACCACGGTACTGGCCTTTGTTCCAATCATTGTCATGCCAGATACAACGGGGGAATTTATTCGAGCTTTGCCCGTAAGTGTTATCGCTACCTTGAGTGGCTCCCTACTCATCGCCATCACGCTCAACCCATTTATTTCCAGTCGCTTGCTCAAAGCCAAAAGCCCTGAGCAAAAACAATCCACCTTGGCTTTTCGCTTATTAAAGCGTTTTGTAGAAGGGCCCTATCGCCGCACACTTGATCTGGCTTTTAGATTTAAGTGGCTGACGATTGCCTTTGCCATTGGCTCTTTTGTGGGTGCCTTGATGTTGTTTCCCTATGTTGGGTTGAGCTTTTTTCCAAAGGCAGAAAAGCCACAATTTCGCATCACTGTAAATTTGCCCAAGGGACAAAACTTGGATGCTACGGACGAAGTCGTTCGCTATATTGAATCAACTTTGGATAGTAAGGAAGACATCGATTATTACTTCTCCAATATCGGACATGGCAATCCTAGGATTTACTACAACATCTCTCCCAAGAGTTTTAGCAATAATTACGCAGAGCTATTTGTATCCCTAAAGACTTATAATGTCAAAGCCTTTTATGCTTTATTGGAGGATTTGAGGTTGGAGTTTGGCAATTATGCCAAAGCCAGAATCGAAATTCGGGAGTTTGTACAAGGCCCAGCTGCCGAAGCACCGATTGCCATCAAAATATATGGCAACCAATTGGATCAATTACAAGATTATGCCCGACAAGTAGAACAAATCGTTTCTGGTCACCCTGGCACCATCAACGTCAACAATCCATTGGAAAATACCAATACCAATTTGATGTTTGACATCAATCGCGACAAGGCCATGATGTTGGGGGTTCCCATTTATCAGCTCGATCGGACGATTCGTACCTATGTCAATGGAAGCAATCTCGCCACCTTTAGGGACCAGGATGCAGAGGAGTACAACATCGTGATGCGCTATGATTTTGAAGAGCAATTTCAGCTTTCCGATTTTGACAAGATCGAAGTACAATCCGTCACCGAGCAGGCCATTCCGCTCAAGCAATTGGCGAATATATCTTTTGAGGAAACACCGACCTTAATCAGTCATCTCAACACCGATCGAGTGGCTTCGATACTCGCCGATGTCCGCGATGGTTATACCTTGGATGCATTAGTCGCTGATTTTACTCAGCAGATGGATCAGTTAGAATGGGCGGAGGGCTATAGCTATGAGTTCAAGGGAGATTTGGAAAAGCGGCAGGAATCCTTTGGTGGTTTGGGTATGGCCTCTATCATGGCTTTGATTTTAATCCTGGGGGTATTGATCGTGCAGTTTCGTTCTTTTACCCAACCATTGATTATTTTTTCTGCCTTGCCCTTGGCCATTATCGGTTCGATATTGATGTTGTTGATTACGGGCGTCTCCTTTTCTTTTACGGCCTTTGTTGGTCTGGTGAGTTTGATTGGGATTGCCATCAACAACTCCATTGTCTTGGTCGACTTTGCCAATAAGCAATTGGAGGCAGGAAGTACAGTAACGGAGGCAGCAAAGAAGGCGGGTGAAGTGCGGTTTATTCCCATTGTACTGACGACGATGACAACGATATTGGGCTTACTACCATTGACCTTGGCGGGCGGTTCGATGTGGGCACCTATGGGTTGGACGATTATTGGAGGGCTGTTAACCTCTACCTTTTTTGTCCTACTCTTAATTCCCATTCTCTACCAGCTTTTGACCAGTGCGCCAAAACCCTTGGAAGCAGTAGATACGCTGTAAGATTAATTGCGGGCTGCTTTGTCGGAGTGAATTGGCTCACTCCGACAATTGCGGGCTGCTGAGAGCAGCCCACAGTTCATTTTCAGCTACTTAGATCAGAAATGCACAAAATTGGCCAATAGAAAATATCTGCCTGATTATTAGCTAAAAACAAAAAGTAAAATGATATATTTATCGGAAAATCCTGTTGTTATTCATTGGAGAGCTGCCCATGGTGCGATTTTACACATTAAGCACAGTGCCCTTTTATTCGGTTAAACATAGAATTACGCTAGTATTTCTTTTGTTAAGTGGTTTTTTATTGGCCCAAGATTTGGAATATCGGGCCGCCCAATCCATCCCCATTTATCCCAATAGCGATAGTTTACAGTTTCCCTTCCTTGGCGGTTTGGCCATGCCTCAATTTAATACCCTGGATTTAAACAATGATCAATTAATGGATCTGGTCATTTTTGATCGTTTGGGAGAAAAGGTCTTGACATTCATCAGAGTGGAAAATAATGGACAAGCCTATCCCTATCGCTATGCACCAGAATACGAAGCACATATTCCAGCCTTACACAATTTCGCTATCTGGCGAGATTATAATTGCGATGGACTAAAAGATATTTTTACGACGGATAAACAAAGTGCTTCCCTCGCTTCGCTCCGCATCTATCTCGCTCGACAAGAGGTCGATGGCATTCGCTACCAAGCCATGCCCTATACCCTGTCCAGTAATAATAGCGAAGAACTTATTGAGAGCAATGCTTTTGACATCCCCGCCATTGAAGATATTAATGGCGATGGGGATTTGGACATCTTGCATTTCCCCAGGGTTGGCAATCATATTTTTTATTATGAAAACCAGTCAGTGGAAGAAGCCTTTGAATGTGACAGCTTGCATTTTGAATTGTATGAAGAATGTTGGGGAGGGGTAGAATACAGTTTGAATGGCCTTCTGCTTAGTGCTTGCGATAGTTTGCACGCTCCTTACAGCACACAAGGGCGCAGTGGCTGTGCGGGCTCTACCCTATTGGCCTACGACATCGATAAGGATATGGATCAAGACATTTTCTTTAGCAGTTTGTATGATGATAGCCTTTCACTATTGTATAATGGAGGGGATCAATGGGATGCGTTCATTAGCAGTGAAGACAAAAGTATTTTGCTGGGGCAAGTAAGCGAATTGATGTCTTTCCCCGCTGCCTTCTCTATTGATTACTCTTCGACAACAGAAAAAGATTTGGTGGTGGCCTCCAATCGAGTGGCGGAGGTCATCAATGGCAAGACCCTAGATCGCTTTTTGCACTACCGCCCAACGGCTGATAATTTTGATTTGGTCAATGAGCATTTTATTGTCGATCAATGTGTTGATCACGGTTATAGAAGTGGCGTAGCTACCTTGGATTATAATGGGGATAACTTGATGGACATCGTGGTGGTGGGCAATTATTTTGATCCCTATTTTTCTACGGCTTCACGGCTCCACCTTTATCGCAATATAGGTACCGCTACTGCTCCTGTCTTTGAATTGGTCGATAATGATTTTGCGGACTTGAGTAATTACACCCTCAAAAATGTTCAGGTTACTTTTGGAGATGTTGATGGGGATGGCGACCCAGATATGGTTGTGGGAGAAAAAAATGGGCGCTTGTTCTATTTTGAAAATACAGCTGCCATTGGCGAAGAGGCGCAGTTCAACCAAATTGCGGATGTCTTTATCGACTTTGATGCGGGCTTTTTTAGCCAACCGCAATTATTGGATTATAATGAAGATGGGCAATTAGATATTATTGTCGGTTCTTCGGCAGGTCCCTTGCACTATTTGGAGGGCCAGGCGGCTGCTATGCTGCCACAGTTTGAACGGCTGAGTGATTCGCTGGGTGCGCTCTATGCAGATACCTTTGGTATTGAGTCCAGTCCTTTCTTTTTTCAATCGTCTGATAGCAGTGATTGGCAATTATTGTGTGGGCAAAAAGATGGGCGGCTTCGGCTTTATCAATCAGTAGGCGATGGCTTGAATCAGGCATTTGAACTTGCAGATGCTCAATTTGCAAATATTGATGTAGGGGCCTACGCCAGCCTAGCCCTTTGCGATTTGAATGCAGATGGATGGCCAGAAATTTTGCTAGGAAATGAAAGAGGCGGCTTAAATTTGTATATTGCAGAAGAAAAGGAGCAGATCGTCAGTGTCTTTCCTGAAGCAAATCACGACAACGACCTGCGATACCTTATACATCCCAATCCTACACCAGCGATCCTTTATATCGATTTTCCAATCCCGAATTTGGAAAAAGTATATATCGAGCTGTACAAAATCAATGGACAACGACTGATTTCTGAGCTAGTCTCCAAAGGACAGCGGCAACACCGTTTAGACCTCTCTCATCTACCTGCTGGCGTTTACTACTGCCAGCTTCGATCAGATCGAGGAAGTGCTATCGAGCGAGTTGTTGTTCATTAGTCTATTCTACAAGATATAAAGCATCTAAAACGACGGAATTCCCATGACATCAAAATTCTGAGGCAATTGTTGATGACTGTTTTGCTTTGCCTTTTTAAAAGCAAAATATGTCTTCGGCTTTCGCCTTGCGGCTATTAAGGTGTAACAGCGGTTCATCTCTCCCGCAATTATCGGAGTGAGCGGACCGCTATGATACACTTTGGCGAGAAAGGCCGCCCGCAATTGACGGAGTGAGCCAATTCACTCCGTCAAACAGCCCGCACTTCACAGTGTGAATTAAAATGAAAGGATTGAAAAAATAATTTATGATGTCTAAAACTTTTACCCAAAAATTGATTCGCTTAACGCAAAGCCTGCTGCTGCTTGGCTTGCTCTTTGGTTGGGCACCACGAAGCTATGCCTGTGATGGTTCTTTTGTCGAGATTGATGGATTAATTGATAATGGCAATGGCACCTATACCGTCAATGTAACTTTCACCATCGCAGGAGGCGATTGGCCAGGAGGTATTTTTGATGGAACAACAGGTTTTGCCTTTTCTACGGATATGCCAGCCATCTCTATTTCTCCTCCTAGTTTTACCAGTGCTAATGGAACAACGCTGACGGCTGTGATTACTGGCTCAGGAGTGACCTGGGGAGATCCCAATAGTGGCCCCTATTTTGTAGCACCCACCGACCCCACTCAAGCTTTTAGCTTTTCACTCATCGTCATGGGGATGCCCACAGTTTGGGCTGGTTCTGGTATGGAAGGTGGGGCTTGTACGGATGATGTAGGAACCTTTCCTTGTCCTTTCCCGCTGTTGGATGTTTTGGTAGGGGATCAGATCATCTGTGAAGGTACGCCAGTTACTTTGGTTGTTAATGCCAATGGAGCAGACTTCGTCGAATGGTCCAATGGAACGACAGGAACAACGCTTACTGATTTTCCAACCACTACAACAGTCTACACCGTAACCGCTACTAATGACTGTGGTCCAGTTAGTCAGTCCATCACCGTAACGGTGAATCCACAACCCCTCTTAACCTCCCCCTTTACAGACTTTTCGATCTGTCAGGGCGATACGATTTTTCTGAGTGTCATACCAACCTTTGTCAATGACATCATTTGGTTTCCCACGGGTGATATGAATACGAGTATCATTGGCGACGTCCCCCAAATCAGTACGACCTATACGGCAGTGGGGACTAATGATTGTGGAACATCAACAGTAGAATTTGACATCACTGTCAATGAGCCGCCCCAAGTCTTTGCCTTAAATGATTTGGTGCAGATTTGCGAAGGGGAAAGCGAGGTTTTACAGGCTACGGCTTTTAATGAAGATCAATTCTTTTGGCAACCAGGTACTTCTACAAGCAATACCCAGGAAGTTAGTCCCACAGATACGACTATTTATACTGTTTTTGCCACTAATAATTGTGGAATCGACTCTGCCCAATTCACCACAGTGGTTGAGCCAGGGCCAGAAATTGTCCAAGCCTTTGGGCCAGAGCGAGGTTGCCCTGGGGAAGAAGTTACCCTTTCCATTTCTACCGAAAATGTAGATCAAATAGAATGGCCAGATGGTTCAACAGATTTTAGTTTGAATGTCATTCCAACTACAGATACGACCATCAATGTCACTGCCTCCAATCAATGTGGCGATACGACTTACCAATTTGATATCACCCTTTTTGAACTACCTGAAGTAATGATCCTTGAAGGCAGTCAGACGATTTGCCAGGACGAGTTTGCTACGCTGAGTGTAGATACGAGTTTTGCAGATTCCATTGTTTGGCTACCTGGTGGTAGTAATGAAACGAGCATTACCGTCAATCCAAATACCAATACCAATTACAGCCTGATTGCTTATAATGATTGTGGAGAGGAACAGGTCGACTTTACGGTTAGTGTTACTGCTCCTGTAAGTTCTGATCTAGAGCTACAAGCTTGTGAAGGAACAACAGCTTCCTACGAGGGCAGCGATCTTGCCATTGGTTCTACTACAGATTTTACTTTGACTGCATCTGATGGTTGTGATTCTATTGTAAGCGTTAGCGTCGTTGGGATTGCTATCTTAAGTTCTGATCTTATGTTAGAATCTTGTGAAGGAACAACAGCTGCTTATGAGGGACAGGATTTAGCCATTGGCAGCATCACAGATTTTACCTTTACGGCTACTACAGGATGTGATTCCATCGTAACGGTTAGTGTAGATGCCATTCCAACATTAAGTTCTGATCTGGCATTGGAAGCCTGCGAAAATGGGACAACTTCCTACATAGGCCAAGACCTCGCCGTTGGCTCCGTCACTGACTTCACCCTGACGGCTAGCTCTACAGGCTGCGACTCCATTGTCACCGTCACCGTCAACCCCATTCCTACCCTCAGCTCTGATCTGGCATTGGAAGCTTGTGAAAATGGGACGACTTCCTACATAGGCCAAGACCTCGCCGTTGGCTCCGTCACTGACTTTACCCTGACGGCCAGCTCTACGGGTTGCGACTCCATCGTCACCGTCACCGTCAACCCCATCCCTACCCTCAGCTCTGACCTACAACTCGAAGCCTGTGATGGACAAACTGCCGCTTATCAAGGCCAGGACCTCCCAATTGGCTCCATTACCGATTTCACCCTGACGGCTAGTTCTACGGGCTGCGATTCCATCGTTACCGTTGCAGTCGATTTGATTCCAAGTGTAAGTTCTGATCTGGAATTACAGGCTTGCGAAGGGACCTTTGCTTCTTATGAGGGACAAAACCTAGCGATTGGTTCTACGACTGATTTTACGCTCAGTGCACCAAGTACAGGCTGTGATTCCATCGTCACCGTTACAGTAGTTGGGATAGATATTTTGACTTCTAGTCTTCAGCTAGAAGCTTGTGCGGGAGAAACCGCCAATTATGAAGGACAAGATTTGGCCATTGGTTCTTCCACTGATTTTAGTTATATCGCCTCTACGGGTTGCGACTCTGTGGTCACCGTTACGGTAGCCAGTATTGATGCTGTCACCTCTAGTTTGCAATTAGAGGCTTGCGAAGGAACAACAGCTCCTTACCTAGGCCAGGACCTCGCCATTGGCTCCTCTGCGGATTTTACTTTAACGGCTAATTCTACGGGTTGTGATTCCATCGTTACGGTTACGGTTGCCCCCATTTTCACCCTTAGTTCCAATTTGCAATTGGAAGCTTGTGAAGGAACGACGGCCAGCTATCAAGGACAAAGTCTAGCCATTGGCTCTTCCACAGACTTTACTTTCACCGCCACTACGACAGGATGTGATTCTGTCGTCACGGTCACCATTGGTCAGATAGATGATGTAGCTGAAGCCATACAGGTACAAATCTGCCAGGGCAATTCTTTCCCTTATGAAGGGCAAAATCTGACGGCAGGTTCTGTGACTGACTTTACTTTTGTAGCTGCCAATGGTTGTGATTCCGTGGTTACAGTGAGTGTTATTGATCTCTTCCGTTCGGATTTGACATTGGAAACTTGTGATGGTACAACGACGAATTATGCTGGACAAGATTTAAGTATTGGGAGTATTAGTGAGATTACGCTGATAGCGAGCAATGGTTGTGATTCTATCGTCACGGTGGCGGTAGATGGTTTGCCTACCTTTAGCTCTGATTTTCAGCTTCAAGCTTGTCAAGGGACCAGTGCGATATATGAAGGCCAAGATTTGGCCATTGGTTCTTCCACTGATTTTACACTTAGTGCGGATAATGGCTGCGACTCTGTGGTGACCGTATCTGTTATTGGGATTGATATCTTGACCTCTAGTCTTGAGCTAGAAGCTTGTGATGGTGAAGAAGCTTTTTATGAAGGCCAAAGTCTGGCCATTGGTTCCTCTACTGATTTTAGTTATACCGCCTCTACGGGCTGTGACTCTGTCGTCACGGTAACGGTAGCGGGGATTGCGCCCATCAATACTGCTTTGGAACTGAATGCCTGTGATGGCAATACCGCCTTTTACCAAGGCCAGAATTTGCCAATTGGCAGTGTGATTGATTTTCCATTTATCTCTTCTATAGGCTGTGATTCTATTGTAAGCGTTAGCGTGACAGGATTAGAAGTACCAACTATGGCCATTAGCTTGACGGCTTGTGATGGCAGTACAGCGGATTATAATGGCAATGCGCTGAGTATTGGGTCGATTAGCGACTTTACTTTTACAGCAGCAAATGGCTGTGATTCTATCGTAACGGTTACGGTAGATGGCTTGGAGGTCTTTAGTTCTTCCTTGACCTTGCAGACTTGTCCAGGTACACCAGTCGTCTATGAAGGCATGGACTTGTTTGGCGGAGATCTGATGGATTTTACCTTAACGGCGCAGAATGGCTGTGACTCTGTAGTTGCGGTCGAAGTGATTGAATTGGCCATTCTCACTTCCAGTGTTGATCTACAAGCCTGTGAGGGTGAAACGGCTGCTTATAATGGAGAGGACCTCACTATTGGCACTATTGACGATTATTTCTTTATCGCTTCCAATGGTTGTGATTCGGTGGTTACGGTTACGGTCGAAGGTCTGGATGTACCGATGGAAAGTGTGAGTCTACAGGCTTGTCAAGGAGAAATGGCGACTTATAATGGCACGGATTATCCCATAGGGTTTAGCGACGATTTCACTTTTATAGCAGCTAATGGCTGTGATTCTATTGTAGCTGTTGAGGTGACTGGTTTGGAAGTATATGCAGAGGATTTAGAGTTTCAGGTTTGTGATGGTAATAATATTGAATACAATGGAACAGATTTGGCCATTGGCACCACTACCCCATTTACGCTAATGGCCCAAAATGGCTGTGACTCCGTCGTAACAGTATCTGTCATCGGAATAGATATTTTGACTTCTTCTGTTGAACTACAAGCGTGTGAGGGGACAACGGCTGCCTATCTAGGGCAAGACTTAGTCATTGGCTCTTCTACAGACTTTAGCTTTACCGCTTCTAATGATTGCGACTCTGTAGTTACGGTTACGGTCGTGCCATTGTCTGTTTTTAGTACGGAGATAGCGCTAGAAGCTTGCGAGGGCAGCACGGCAGAATACAATGGAAATGATTTGACCATTGGCACTTCTACGCCTTTTGCCTTTATCGCACAAAATGGCTGTGACTCTATTGTCACCGTCACGGTAGATCCACTAGAAGTTTATGCGACAGATTTGGCACTTACGGCTTGCGAAGGCAGTACGGCTGCTTATGAGGGGCAGGATTTGGTCATTGGTTCTTCTACACCTTTTGCCTTTACGGCACAGAATGGTTGTGACTCCATTGTCACCGTCACGGTCGCCCCATTAGAGGTCTATGCAGAGGCCATCACGCTACAAGCCTGCCAAGGCACGGAGGCCATCTACGACGGACAAGCACTCATCATTGGTAGCAATGTTGACTTCACCTTTACGGCTCAAAACGGTTGTGATTCTGTCGTCAATGTTAGTGTTGTTGGGGTGGATGTCATTACCAACCTGGTGAGCTTATCCACTTGTGAAGGAACGACAGCTTCATTTGATGGACAGGATTTGGCGATTGGTTCTTCCACCAACTTTTCTTACATCGCTTCCAATGGCTGCGACTCCATTGTCACCGTCTTGGTCAATGGGCTTCCCCTTTTTACTGAATCCATTATGCTGGAAGCTTGTGAAGGCAGTACGGCCGATTATAATGGCAATTCATTGCTAATTGGTTCCTCCACTGATTTTGTCTTTACGGCTGAAAATGGCTGTGACTCTACCGTAACGGTGATGGTTAATGGTTTGGAGGTCTTTAGTACGGCCATTGGGCTAGAGGCTTGTGAGGGCAGTACAGCCAATTATAATGGAACGGAACTGGCGATTGGCTCTACAACCCCCTTCTCATTCACCGCTATAAATGGTTGTGATTCCATCGTTACGGTTGATGTGAGTGGTTTGGAGGTCTTTAGTAGCAATGTGAATTTAGAGGCTTGTGAAGGAACAACCGCTAGTTATAATGGTACAGATTTGGACATTGGCTCCTCCACAGCTTTTACTTTTAGTGCGATGAATGGCTGCGACTCTGTGGTCACCGTTTCCGTGAGTAGTCTTTCCGTATTCAGTGCTAGTTTGGACTTACAGGCTTGCGAAGGCTCCACGCTTAACTATAATGGCACGGATCTACTTCCTGGCTCTACGACTGACTTTACCCTAACAGCGGGGAACGGTTGTGATTCCGTGGTGACAGTATTTGTAGAAGAGCTGCCTATTTTGGAAGAAAACCTCGTCTTGCAAACTTGTGAAGGCAATGGCATTGATTATAATGGCACTATTCTGACGGCGGGCACGGCTACGGAATTCACCTTTACCTCGCAGACCTATGGCTGTGATTCCGTGGTTACTGTTTTCGTTTCTGATGTATTGTCCTTATCCAATACTTTTGAAGAAGTGATCATTTGTAATGGAGATTCTACCCTGATCTTTGGCAATCAAATTGGTCAGGCAGGAAATTACGATGAGACTTTCGTTGCTGCCAATGGTTGTGATTCTACGCATACGATTACGCTAGAGGTATTGGATGCGATCAATTTGGCTTTAGAAAGTACGGCGACTTGTCCAGAGGAATCCACGGGTACGGCGAGCGCAGTGAGTACGGGTGGTTTGCCGCCTTACAGCTTTGCTTGGAGCAATAATAGTACAGAGACGAGTATTGAAAACCTCAGCAGCGGCAGCTATAGCCTAACGGTAACGGATGATCAAGGTTGTAGCGAAGTAGCGGAAGTATTGGTGGATGAATTTAGCATTGATTTGGATATTGAAGTGGGTGCGGTGACTTGTTTTGGGGATACAGATGGTAGTATTGAGGTATTGAATCCTGAGCCTGATTGGCTGTTGAGTTTGGATGGGGTGAATTATGGCAATTCAGCGGCCCTATTCAACATTCCCTTTGGTGATTATACCCTTTTTGTGGAGGATGGCAATGCTTGTTTGTATGAAGAGTCCATCTTTGTCAGTCAGCCTAGCGCTCCGCTATTGATTGACCTGCCTAAGGATACGGTATTGGAATTAGGACAAGCGCTCACCCTCAGCTCCAATAATAATGGCATTGGTCCATTGCAATACAATTGGTCACCTACTCTATTCTTAAATTGTGAAGATTGTGTCCAGCCCCTATCAACGCCAACAGAAAATGTGGTTTATGAATTGATGATTACGGATGATAAGGGTTGTACGGCTACGGATGATATGATGATCACGGTCATCAATCCACTAGATGTCTTTATCCCTAACGCCTTTAGTCCAAATGGCGATGGCGATAATGAAGTATTTATGGTCTTTAGTGATAACTCTGTTGAAGAGGTAGAAGAGTTTCAGGTCTTCTCCCGTTGGGGCGCATTGGTGTACAGCTTGAATAACTTCCAGCCCAATGATCCCAGCTTGGGATGGGATGGGACATTTAAAGGAGAGCTGATGGATACGGGTGTGTTTGTTTATTATGCGGTGGTGCGGTTTACGGATGGACAGAGTAAATTGTTTAAGGGCGATGTGACGTTATTGAGGTAGGGCCATAAGGCTTCCCGCAACTGTGACCCCTTCCCGCAACTGTCGGACTGACCCCGCTTTGGCGGGGAGTCCGTCCGACAGGGCAGCCCGCACCTAGCCATTAGGAGGAATAAGATCAATTAGGAGAAGGTGGCCATAAAACTTGCTGATTTGCAAGCCCAACTGTTGCCCAAAAGGCAACTTAAAAGGCAACCATCACCTAGCGCGGGAAGCCTGGCGAAATACTGTTTGAGCAGAGCGAGTTTATTTCGCCTAGATTTTTGCTTCGTTTTTATC
>JBCBDH010000072.1:0-15330 GCA_038529855.1 Bacteroidota bacterium
ACAAGCTTGTGAAAATATGCACCCTAAGCGGGGAATGTGGATACGCTTCATTCGGGCCTTGCGTTTGTCGGAATACAGTAAGCGAAAGGGTTATGAATACCTTGCCGAATTACTACAAGTATTCCACGATCAAACCTACACGGTCTGGCAAGGGCGAATCGAGCAGGCTCGTTTAAAAGCTGATGAGGCAAAGACTTTTATGCTGTTGAAAAAACGACCAGGTCTATTTGCGCGTTCGCTTTTTGCCAATATGCTCTGGTTTGGAGCGGAAACGACGATCAAGCACTTTCGAGCGGTCAGTGATCATGTTCCCACTCGATTGGTTTTGACATTGAATATGTACGCTAACCACTATTTTGATAAGCGTTTTACTCGCGTAGTACGACCATTGGGTGGGACGAGGAAGAAAATACCAGCAAATCGTTTATTGGAGATATACAACGAAAAGCAATTGGAGGGGATGAAGATCAAAATCGAAGATTTAAGTCTTGGTCTTATTCAAGAGCGTTTCTATAATGTCGAAAATAAAAATCAGACGATGTATATCGATGATACCCTTTACCACATGCCCCTGATGATTGGGGATAGGAGTGAAACGGTACAGGATATACCCGCTGCAACAATGGGGCTTCGCTTTCCTGTAGAAGGAGATCGTGTTCGCTTATTTATGCAATGGGGGGTAGGCATGATGGCGCAGCATCTGGATATGGATTTGAGTTGTGCAGTGACTTACCCTAAGAAGGTGGAATATTGCTCTTATTCTAATCTAAATATTCCAGGATGTAAACACAGTGGTGATATCCGTTCTATCCCCAATATGAAAGGTACGGCTGAGTATATTGAGCTTGACCTCGATGAGTTGGCGAGCCGAAATGCTCAATATGTCACCTTTACTTGTAATGCCTACAGTCGAGGTCGACTATCGCCAAATATGGTGGTTGGATGGATGAATAGTTCACATCCCATGAAAGTCTCTGAGCAGACAGGAGTGGCCTTTGATCCTTCTTGTGTCCAGCATCAAGTTCGCGTGACGAAGCAGATGAGTAAGGGACTGGTCTTTGGCGTGCTGGATGTCCAAGCGCGACAGATCATCTGGCTAGAGATGAACTTCGCTGGGCAGACGGTTCAAAAGCTAGATGTGAAGGCTGTAGAAAGTCTCTTGGCTAAGCTTTCTAGTAAAATGAACATTGGGCATTTGCTGCTTTTGAAAGCGGAAGCACAGCAGTTGGAAGTGGTGACAGCGCCTGAGCAAGCTGATGAGGTTTACGATATGAAATGGGCGATGAATACAGCAGCCGTCACTCAGCTATTCGTAGACTAAGCTGAACATAGTCCATCAACAAATAATCACTTACACTGGGGTCGACGTAATAGTGGGCTCCAGTTTTTTTATTGATAAACGGGAACGACAATTGATAAGTGTCTTTCATAGACATTCTCGATATATTTAACAAGATAGTATCTATAAAAATCTGACAATTCGATTATATTGAGTGACAAAAAAAAATTGATCATGCGCTACCTTTTGTTTTGTACCCTTGTTTTCCTGGCAGCCTGCCAAGCTCCTACGCCTCCAGTCAATACCATCACTGCTAATATCACTGGTGCGGAGGCAGATGCTAAGCTTACCGTTAAAGGACCTGGATACGTTGAAGAATTTGAACTAAAAGATGGGGTCTTAGAAGATACCCTCCAAATCGATCAGGCGGGTATTTACACTTTTGCCATTAATAGAAACCGTTTGCAAAGCTATGTTGAACCTGGGCAGGATGTTCGTTTTGCTGGCGATTTAAATGATTTGGCCAGCAATGCTAGTTTTGAGGCCCCACACGATAAAGCATGGACTTACTTTAAAAAGAAAAAAGAGCTAAGTGGCGAACATCTTTCCCTTGGAAAGCTCTATCAATTAGAGCCAGATACTTTCCTACAAAAGGTAATGGCAGGGGTAGATACCTTGAATGCCTTTATTACAGGGGCGGATATTCCCAAGGCGCTAGCCGCGATTGAAAAAGAGGGGGTAGAAATGACGAAGAAGCGTTTTGTCTACCTCTATCCTAGATATGCGAATAAAGCGCTTGTTGATTTGCCCGCGGGCTTTCAAGATCCCATGGCAGGACTTAATCTATTGGATGAGGCCAAATATTTGGTTAACCCCTATTATAAGAACTTAGTAGGAACCCATTTTTCTTTTGAATTGAGCAAAGATACAACAGGTAAATACGAGGATGTCTTTATGAAGAAAATCGCTGAATTGCCAGCGGGAAATATCCGTAATAAGCTATTGTACAATGATCTGCAATACCTCATGGGACCCAATGAACGCCTCGATGAATTCTTAGCCTTTTTCAAGCAATATTCTACTGATGAAGAGGACATCGCCAAAATGGAAGAAAAGCATAGTGCGCTACAAGTCTTATTAAAGGGTAATGTTTCTCCCTCATTTGATTACGAGAACTACAAAGGAGGAAACTCTACTTTGGCCGATTACAAAGGCAAGTATGTATACATCGACGTTTGGGCCACTTGGTGTGGACCTTGCAGAAGAGAAATCCCTTCCCTAAAAGAAAAAGAAGCCCAATATCACGACGCCAATGTAGAATTCGTAAGCATCTCCATTGATGAGCAAAAAGCCTATGACAAATGGCGGAAAATGGTGGAAGATAAGGAGTTGGGTGGTTCTCAGTTGATCGCGGATAATGCTTGGCAGTCTGACTTTGTGCAGAATTACAAGATCAATGGTATTCCACGATTTATCTTGGTCGACCCAGAAGGCAAAATTGTATCCGCGGATGCGCCGCGTCCTTCTAGTGATGATTTTGATAAGGTATTTGCAGAGTTGGATTTGTAGGAGTGGAGGAATACTTATTCTAGCGGACTTCTTGCTATTGGGCGAAACAGCTTTCGCCCAATAGCAAGTCTCTTTTATTTACCCTTCTTTTGCTGACCTCCCCATCATCATAGATTCAATAATACCCGCTAATTCCTCAGTATCCATCAATAGTTTTAGATAAGAATGATTGCTCACCGTTCCCGATATCCATTCATTACCACCTATGCTATCCGCTTGGCAATAGCCTCCTTCTACTTTGGTCCAGTATTTTCCCAAGCCCCCTTTCACGGCGTACAGCACAGCCGTTTGGTCATAAGTGGCATTATCCAGTATTTTGCCTTGGTAATTTTCCTTGATCCAAGGGGCATGTTCGCTAAAATATTTAAAGCCTACGTAGAGGGGTGTAGCGGGGTCTAGTTCGTTAAATACGGCGCCTGTTCTAATGACTAGCCCTACTTCATAGCCAGAAAAGACAATAGGAACGCGCAACTGTTCCAATACAAACTGGGTAACGCCTGGCATATCGCCATCAAAATTCCATTCCTTTTCACCAGAGGGAAATTGCCCGCCCATAATCACCACTTCTTTCACTTTCCGCTCAATCAGCTCCTTCCCATTCAAAGGAGAAATGGAATCCGCTGCTGATTGTAGTAACAACTGGATATTCATCAATGGCCCAACCGTTACGATAAGAACACTACTATCTTCACTTTGGGCCAATAATTTCCGATACAATACAGTGGCATCCTCCGCACTTTGGTGATCGAGGTCATGTGGAAAACTACTGGCAATTGATTGACTATAGTTCCAGTCTGTCGAGCTCGTTGCTCCCTGTCGAGCACCAATTGGAATATCAGGATGACCATAATAATGATTTACTGCATCAATCCCCGCTACAGCATGGGTCTCCAAAGACCAGCACATCACTGCCATTAAATCGCATTCGCCTTGATCGACAAAATGATGCAACATAGCGAGTGCGCCAAGGTCATCAGCATCGCCACCAAAATCGGTGTCAAAGATCAGAGCGACGGCCTTTTGCTCAGGAGGGGAGGAGGGCGTTGTGGTACAACTTTGAATGAAAAAACACAGTGCTAAAAGTAGAATTACATTTTTCATAGGGAGATCAGTTATGGGGCATTTCATGCTACAAAACAACCTTAGTAAAGATAGAAAAATACCCTTGGTTCTCTATTTGACTTCTGCGATAATTACCCCAAATCGTCCATCCAATTGCGCCCATTTTTGGGCAGGGAGATAGCTGCGCGATACAAAGCCGTCTAGGTACAAGGCATGCTGACAGCCTCGATCTTTGAAAAAGGAGGCAAAGGTATGGAAGTTGACTTTTTCTTTGGACATGGCAAAGAGCAATTTCCCATTGGGTAAAAGGCCGACGCCATTGCGAATATGGGTGCTGGTAGAAGCTTTGCGAAAGGCGGGATGCAATTGGCCATCAATGACCAGCATGGGACCAGATTGCGTAGCATATTTAATCGTATCAGATAGGGTGAAATCAGTTTGTTGACAAACAACGCCTTTTCCATTATCGGTCAGGTAAAAGATGCCATTGGGCTGTAGGTAGAAATTTCCATAGCCTTTTTGCAGCGTATCTAGGGGAGTGATCAAACGACCATTTTCTATGTAAAGACCCTGTGGCGAAGCATCTTTTTTATACATTCCACCATTCATCGCAAAAAGCAGCTCACGATCTTGCCTCGCCAGCCAATCCCTTAATTTTTGATGATTATGGAGGATTTGACCTTGGTCATCTTTCCAGAAGAAAGCTAACTGTTCTTGGCTAGGGTCAACGGTGTATTCCAATAAGTCAAAAGATGCAGGTGGATGGCTACTTTTGGGCGGATTCAGACAAAAGAGCAAGGCTAGGAGGGGACCTAAAAAAAGGGGATACCAATAAGACCTCATCGTTAATGACTTATTTATATCCCCAAGGTAATTACTTTTAGACTCTATTCTCGGATTTCCACACAAAATGGATAATGTCCGCGAATGTCTTCATCGTCTGTTTTAAAGGCCAGTTCGTAACAAATGGTGCTGCCTACTCTTCGTTCGATATCCAGGAAGAAGTCGCGAGCAGGGTCGATCTCAAATCTAAGACGGATGCCCTCATAGACCATGACCTTTAGGATGCGTTCCTGTTGTTCGGCAGTGAGTTGATCATAAACAAAGTCATAATTGACGCGCACATTTTTGTAGAAATTGGTAACTGGCTCGAATTCTACTTTGGTGACATCAAAAAATACATAGTCTTCATCGTCAAAAATGGTATAGGTCAGATCGGGAATTTCTTCTTCTACACAGCCACTAACAGAAAAGAGTAAGCACAGTATGGTGATCAAAGGATAAATCGTTTTCATAGGATTAGAATTGATAGCTTAATTGAAAATGAAACTGGTTGTTGACATAGCGCACATCAGGCTGTAGTCGAAAGCGACTGCCCAGCAGCGGATTGGCCTCTTCGTAGACTGGTCTTTTACCTTTGGACTGCTTCTTGTGCTTGATGCGTTTGATAAAATAGACCGTACTCAAAGCATAGGTAATGCCAACTAAAGGAAGACCAAATTTGATCTTTCGATTGTATTTCTTCCTTTCGTCCTCATAGTCAGACCGAGCGCGCTCGTATTCTAGCTTGATTTCGTTGAGTTCTGATAGGCTTGCGGCTTGGTTTTCATAGCGCTCTATTTGCCAGAGTGCATTTTCATAGCTTCGATCTATGACAGGATTTTTATAAAAAGTACCCCAAGTAAGACCAATGGTACCCAATATGATGCCTATATCTACTGCTGTATTTCTCAATCTGCCATACACATAAGCGTGGTCAGCATCTTGATAGGCTTTATAGGCTTCTGAAAGGGTATTGATGCCCTTGGCGTAAATCAAGGTTTCTCCAGCTATTACAGTAATGGTATCTTTAAAGATAGCTCTTTTGGGAGCCCAAACTTGTATGGGATATTCCCCTGCGGGCAGGCTGATAGTAGGACTTACATTGGCCTGGAAGACCTGATTGTCGATCTTTACGGTCGCATTGGCAGGATTAAATTGAAAGGTGACTTGGCCCGTATCCTGGGCCTTTAGTGCTAAGGCACTAAGGAAACAGCTGGCTAGTAAAAGCCAGCTGAGTTTGTTTCGTTTTAGCATCACTGGGCGATTTTGTAGGGTTTAAAAATCAAAATGTAGTACTTAATACTTTTTGTAGTTATCTAGTAACAGCTAACCTGCAATTTTTTCGCCAAGTATTTCAATACCCTGTTTGATTTCTTCTGCGCCTACCTATTCCCCTTCAGTGATTAGCCCAACATACCTTCCATACCAAAAGCACTATAGATCCCCTTGGTAATCTGGTCGAGGTTTTCGTTATACCCCTTTACGTGATCTCCCATGCCCATGCTGTCGACAACCGTGCGGAAAGGACGTTCGTTGGCAGGCAGTTCGATGAGGTGACTGACCGCCTCTGCTACCTTTTCTGGCCGCTGTTCGGGATTGTTGTGTAGGGCCTGTTCAAAACCGTCGAACATGGATTTTGGTGCATTCATAAATTCTCCATAGGCTTCTGTACGGCTGTTGTCGCTTGGGCGCATCAGATTGTCCATGAAGGTCGTAGGATAACCGCCAGGCTCTACGATGTAGGAATGGATGCCAAAGCCAGAGAGTTCGGTGCGATAGTTTTCTGCCAGCGCTTCCAGCGCCCATTTAGAGGCATTATAAGGACCGTAAAAAGGGAGGGTGATTCGACCGAGGAGGCTGGAAATATAAATCAACATTCCCGAACCTTGCTGTCGCAATTGAGGCAAAGCCGCGCGATTGACTCTGTGGACACCAAAGACATTGACATCAAAAAGGTATTTCAAATCTTCTGGGGTAAAGTGTTCCTGCATCCCCATAACGCCAAGGCCAGCATTATTGATGACAATGTCTAGTCCGCCCATTAGCTGAGTGGCTTCCGCCACACCGTCTAAAACACTTTGATCTTTGGTAACATCCATTTCGACGACATGGATGCCTGCTTGCTGTAATTCGTCAGCAATAGCAGCTTTACTGCCTGTTTTTGATCGCATCGTTCCGACTACATGGTGGCCTTTACCAACCAAATCTTTTGCGATGAGTTGTCCGAATCCGCCACTGGCTCCAGTGAGCAATATTTTCTTTGACATAATTGAATGTGTTTTTGTTGATTGAAAATGTATAGTACAAATATAGCCCTCATATCCAAAGAATAGATAACCTCAATTCGAGGGAAAATGACCAATTTCATCGCTATTGGGTCTTGCGGAAGGATAAAGGGGTCATGGCAGTATGTTTTTTGAAAAAGCGATTGAAGTGAGTAGCCTGATTAAAACCGAGCCGAAAGGCGATTTCTTTGGCAGATAGTTGGGTGTTTTTGAGCAGAGATTTGGCCGTGCTGATCATTCTTTGGCTAATCCATTGATTGACGGTTTTACCTGTTTTGGATTTGATCACGTGGGTGAGGTAATTGGGGTGAAGTTGGAGTTGGCGGGCGTAGTCTTGTACTTGAAACAGTTGTTCGTTTGACAAAGCATCCATATCAGTAAACTGTTTTTCCAACAGATACTTAAAGGATTTGACGATTTGAGAGCTGCGGTCGCCCTCTTCTAATGGATTGTAAGCTTGCCAAAATTGCGCCTTGATTTTGAGTAAGAGGACGACAAAAAGATTGCCCAGAATCTTATTTTTAAATCGGGAAGTTTGCTTGAATTCCTTGAATATTTGCAAATAGAGGTCTTCAAAATTGGCGAAAGCGGCTTCACTTAAAACTTTAGGGGGAACCGTCTCTGCTAGTAAAAAAGGAAATTCCTCAAAAATGTCAGGATGTACATTCTCCCGTAGAAATGCCTCTGTCAGTGTGATGATATAGGCATTTTCCATTTCCTCAATCGCAAAGCCTTTAATGTGTCCAGGATTGGTGAAGTAGATCGTGTGTGCCTCAAAGGGAAATTGATGATTGTCAATGGTATAAGTACCCCGTCCTGTTTTGACAAATACAAAGGAGAAGTACTCTGCTCGAAAGATAGGCGACCGAAATGGAAGTTCGCGGTGAATATCAGGCAAAAAATGGATGGTAAAATCCAAATCTTGCGCTATGGGAAGATTTAGCGCGCGGTATAGATCGGCAATATTCTGATGAACGATGAGTTCCATAAAATCAACTGGTCATGCCATAATCATAGCCCATTCGCAGCAGCTCAAAAAGCTCTTCCGTCAATTCCTCTTCCCACTTCACTCGAATGTGATAGGCGTACTTATTATTATAATGGGTCACTTTTTTAAACAGTTCATGCTCTAATTCCTCCTTGTGGTAAAATTTGATGTCCAACTCCTTTTTCATTGGCTTGACAATCAGCCATGCCTTTTTATTAGTAAAAATAATGGTGTGTACAGAAGCCCCCATCGTTCCTGGCTGCCAGCCCATGACTACATCCATCAAATGTCCAAAAGCCATGACCATATAATCAGGTCGCCCTTCAAACAGCTCGCCAGGGTCTTTGACCACACACATATGCGATTGTTTGTTCTTTTGAAATTGTCGATTGCAGACGGGACATTCCCACATAGGCTCAAATTTTTGTAAAAATAGCTTTTCTCTTAAACGACTGCAAGCCAGGTAGGTGCAATACCCAGCTTACAAAACCATAATTCACCATTTGATTTTACTTCGATTCTAAATATTGGTGTATGGCCGCAAAATCCAGTCTACCTTTGCCGCTGCGAACCGCCTCGGCATAAATTTCTTTAGTGGCATTGGCCAGATGAAGGGGTTGTTGATGCTCATAAGCCGTTATGGCCGCCAAATGGAGGTCTTTGTACATCAGCTCTAAGGGGAATTGTACCTCGTAATTCGCTTCGCGAATCATCTGCGCTTTGAACTGAGTGAAAGGAGCAGCAACCACTAGATTGGGGACGACTTTCAACAAAAACTCCTTATCCATGCCCATCTTTTCACCCAGCAAAATGGTTTCAGAAAAAATCAACATCGACTGGGCCAGCATGGCATTAACCAGCATCTTGAAAGAAGCCCCCTTACCCGTCTCGCCAATATGCAATACCTTCTTACCCATCTTCTCCAAATAGGGCTGTACTTGTCCCAGCAAGTCGCTATCCGCTCCCACAAAAAAGACCAGCTCTGCGTTTTCCGCATGTGGCTTGGTGCCTGCAACGGGAGCATCCATAAAGCGAACCCCCACCTCCTTCGCCGCTGCCGCAGCTCTCAAACTAAAGGAAGGATTGACTGTCGAGCAATCTGCCCAAATCGCCCCTTGTTTCATGGCCGATAAAGCCCCGTCCTTTTCCAGGAACAGCTTTTCCACCACTTCTGGTGTCGATAGCATACTAAAAACCAAGTCAGCTTCTGCAACAGCTTCCTGAGGCGTATTGGCCCTTTGGGCTCCCTGCTGAGCCAGCGCCTCTACTGGCGCTTTTGATCTATTATAAACGATGAGATCGACATCGTGCTTGAGCAAATTAGCGGCCATTCGACTTCCCATGATGCCGAGGCCAATAAAGGCTATTTTCATTTGAATTGGATTTTTGATTAGTGAATAAAGTTATCTCCCTTTCTTAGGGCCAGCATATACTGTTTAGGAGAAAGCCCCTGTCTGGTTTTAAAGGCTTTGATGAAATAAGAAATATTTTCATAACCTACTTCGTAGGCCAGTTCGGTGACGCTGATGTCTTGGCTGTGCAAAATTTCCAATGCCCTGTCCAGGCGTTTTTCCTTGAGCCATTTTTGTGGTGTGCTGTCGTAAAAAGCTTTAAAATCACGTCGAAAAGTGCTTAGGCTTCTACCCGTGAGATAGGCGTAATCTTCGATTTTTAGGGGTTTATCAAAGTTCTTTTCCATAAATCCCTTGATGTTTCGCTTCTTGGGCAGGGTGAGGCGAAAGAGGAAATTGGCAAATTGCTGTTCTTTGGCCAGGCTGTTGAGTAAATAAAGCAGTTCGAGAATTTTCAAAGACAAGAATTGCTTATTGCGCAATTGATTTTGCTGGTAGATGCGAATGAGCGAATCGGCAAAAAGCTGGATGGAGGGAACGACCCCAAACTTCAAATGGCTAGGCACCGCTTGATGACTAAATTCCGAAACCTTGGAGGTGGATAAAAACTCTTGGATAATGGCATCGTCAAAATAAAACAGCAGGCTTTTAAAGGTCCTGCCTTTAGGCAATAGATCTGATACATAATACATCCCGCGAGGAACAAACAAAACCTCATTTCGCCTGATCTTAATCAACTCCTCGTCATAATTGCGAATGTGCTGTTCTCCATCAAGCACAATAGATACCACATGATTGGAAATATAACCCTGGCGCTGGATGATGGGTTGAGTCAACTCCTTTCGCAAGATGCATACATTGCCATCTCTCAAAATTGTCGTTACTTGCGAGTCGCCAAATAATCGTTGTGGTATTAGAATCATGCGCTTTTTTCTGCAATTTGGGTTTAATCAGCAGAAAAAAATAGTCGAAAACGATCAAAAGTGTTGCTTTTGAATCTAAATAAATCAAAATATCACTCCACAATCTCCATCTCCACCCTTCTATTCTTCTGTCTTCCCTCCTCCGTACGATTATCCGCAATAGGTCGCTCCTCTCCATACCAATTCACCAAAAAGCGATTCGCTGCCACTCCTTGCTCGACGATATAATCCCGCACAGCTTCAGCACGGCGTTGCGACAATCGTTTATTACTTTCTCGGTCCCCAATATTATCCGTATGGCCAGTGATGCGAAGTTTCCAAGCGGGATTGTTAATTAACAAACCTGCCAATTCATTCAAGGCAATATAGGACCTTAGGCGGATCATCTCTTTCCCCGTCTCAAATTCCAAATTATCAAAAGCTTTTCGAACGACTTCAGCTTCTTCCTTGGTCAGAACTACATTTTCTACCTCTTCCTCCACAGGGCTTTTTTCCAATTTAGGCGGGATTTGGATATTGGCCAAAAGGCGACTGGGGTCGAAAGGTCTTTCTTCCAATAAAACCAGAGGTCTACTGCTGACTGGGGGGATAAGTTGAATAACTGGTCGTTCAGGTCTTTGTGGATACCGCAAAGTATAGCTTAGGCTAACACATGTAAAATGCTGAATATCATTATTGCCTTCGATTTGATTGTTGGCATCCCATTGATAAGAATCCAGTTCGTCAGTACCAGTGAGGGCCATTCGATGGCTAAGGGATAGATTAATGTTGGGTCTAAATTGCCAACTGATCCCAGCGCCAAATTGGTAGAGTGGGGTAAGGGTCTCCTCCTTGATCGTCGTTTCAAATTCGCCATCCAATACACTGCGCAAATTGGCCTGAGTGCGACCTTCTATCTGGGCTTCTAGCTCATCGACCAGGCTAAAGTCATAGATTTGTTGACTCGCATCAGCTGCGTCGATTTTGGTTTGAAAACGCATAGCGCCAATTCCTGCGAGCAAATAGCCATCAAAGGCACTTTTATTATTGAAAAAAGGGAGCTGGCTAAAGCGAAACTGCCCTTGTAGGCTAGCCTCCTGATAGCTGGTTTTGTAATTGGCATAAATCGAGGAAGAATTAGCTGTATTATAATTAATATTTGGATCGCTCTGGCCATTCCAGCCAGGATGATTAAGCCAATTTTGACTACTATTGTCGTCTTGCCCCTGCATATCTCCCATCCCAATATAAATTCCTGCTGAAAGCAATCGAGAAAAGTGTTTGGTAGCGTGAAAACCAAAGGCAAAGCCACTCCCAGGGTCGACCTCTCCATCGATCAGGGCATAGCCTTTAGTGGCGCCAAATGACCAATTGGCGACCCTGGTGCTGTCTTGCGCATGGATAAAACAGGTAAGGAGTAAGCTGGTGAAGAGGGGGAGAAAGCTTTTCATATCTATCATTTGGAGATAAGCGATTTAGAATTGAATGGTGAGTTGTGTTTGCCAAGTGCGTCCATTTTGGGGAATCAGGCCGCTGCTCACCCTTTGGGCAGCTACGGGATGTTGATAGAATTGATCCAGGGCATTAAACAATCGGAAGGTCAGGCTGGATTGGTTGATCCAGCGAGCGAAGCGATGCGTTTCTTCGATCCTGGGGCGGAGGAGTAAATTGGCATTGAGTAAAAAGTAGGGGAGGCTGGTTCGACCACTTATGGTTCTTCGATTCCCTTCATAGATACCTTCTGTAAAAATGGAGAAATGCCGTAGAAAGGGAATGGTCACTCCAAATTTGCAAAGCGGCGAAGGCATATTAAAATTCCCATCGCGATCAAACTGGAAATTGTAGTTGAAATAGGTTTTGATGCCTTGTCGAAGATGGAGTCCAAGTCCTCCTTCAAGTCCAGTATTGGTCAGGGCGCTATCCTGCCAATTTTGGAAGCGGTTTTCTTCATTGCCGATGATATTATCTAGTTCCTGATGGAAAAAACTTAGATTTAAATCCAGACCCTTTCCAATTTTTTGTTGAAGACCCAATTCATAATTGGTTGATTTTTCTGCCTCCAAATCGCTATTGGGCGCTGCGCGATCTACCTGGGGAATATCCGTTTCTAATAAACCTGGCAATCGGTAACCCTGATTAAAGGCCAGTCGGATTTTGGTACCTTCTTTATTACTAAACGGAGCGAGGATCAAAGACAAATCGGGGGCAAATACTGGCTGGGTTTGGGAATTGATCTCTACTCGAAGACCTGCACTCAGCGTAATGCTGGGAATCAACTGAATGTACTCCCGCGTAAAAAAGGCTGCTGACCAGTAGGCTAATTTTTCGTCGTAGTTGGTATACTCCTCCGCCTTATCCTCCATATATTCCAGAACTTCTGGCCAATAGTTCATTGTAATGAAATCATCCCCATCCCAATGGCGCACGAGTTCATTGTTTTGCTCGTATCTGGAAATAGGGGAGAGGAGGATTTGGGTGCCCGCCATGAGCTGGTGTTTTGGGGAAAACTGATAGCCATGCTGATAGGCCAGTCCAGTCAAGAGATTGACTTCTTCTAGATTATCGAAGTATTCAACATAGGGGATATCTGGGTCAAAGGAAAAAGAATCGAGATCGGTTTCTATGTCGCGATAAAACAACTGCTGTTCGCTTCGCTCATAGTTCATAAACAATCGAATGTCCATGAATTGCTTTTTGCCTAAATTGCTCTTGAAGTTAAGATCGACATAAAGTTGGCGCTCATCAAAATCGCCTTGCTCATCCACGATTTGCTTGAAATAATTGGCCGTATCCGAAGAGATGGAATCATTAAAAACCAAAAAACCCAAATAAACAGGTTCAGCAGGTACAGAAGCAATGTTTTCACTACGTCGATTGTAGGTCGCATTGACGGAAAATTTCCCCACATTCAATCGCATGCGAAAGCCCCCAAAATCTACAGACTCCTGATTGAAAACGGAATCCAATGGAATATACAATTCTGGTCCATCTATGCTTGCCAATCTGCCAGAGAAACCCAAATTGACCTTACCAAAGCTATACCCCAAAGCAAAACCCCCATCCAACTCGCCAAAACTGCCCGTATCAAAATTAATACGCCCTCCCTTTCGAGCTTTTTTGGTGTTGATCTTAATCACGCCCAACATGGCATTATTCCCATATAGCGCTGGTGCTGCTGAACGAATGATGACGACCTCTTCGATATCTTCCATGGCTACCCCCCTTAAATCATACCCTGAAGGTGCCTCGCCAGATAATGGATTGTTCAAGGGGATGCCATCCAGCAAGACCTGTACTCTTTGGTTATTGCCATCCGTCGGACTTACGCCACGAATACCGATTTGAGTAAAAGTCTGGTCGTGGGTAATATAAAGCCCCTGTACCGAGCTGAGTAATTCATCCATATTGTCATAGCCGCGCTCCATAATCTCCGCAGCGGTAATCACGGTCCTTGAAGCGGTGCTTTCTGAAATAGAAGGGTCATAAGTAGAGCTATCACCTATTGTATCGACCTGCATAGAAAGGCTATCTGGCAATTGGGCATAGGATAGCTTGGCAACAAGGCTAAATAAGAAGGAGAAGAGGAAAGCGATTTTTATGGAGCGCAACATGTTGAATGAGTATTGGCATTTAGGGTATAGGTAAAGTTACAAAAGCCTATCATAAGCCTGTAGCTAGGCGCCAGGGCTTAGACTTTTAACAAAAAAATAGGTTTTTGAATTAAATAACGTGAGGTGATGGCATGTAGTTAGTTATCTACATAGGTATAAACCATGCTAATCAAAGATAATAAATTTATCAACTAGCAGGTAGGGACCACTTTTAGTATTCTGAGTGGTCCTTAACAAGTTCTAAATGGTATCTTAAAAGAGGAAATTTAGGATAATTCAAGCTTAGTCCACAATCATCCGCTCCCGATCCAATTGCTGTTGCTGAATGTGCTGAGGTACTTCTCTGTACTCATACTGCTGATTCCTCAGTTGTGGCCGGAATCCTGCATCCTCAATGGCCTGCTGGATACCATCTGCAGTAAAGCGGAAAGCGGCTCCTGCAGCAGAGACAACATTTTCTTCGATCATAATACTGCCAAAATCATTGGCACCAGAATGTAGACAGACCTGAGCGACTTGCTTGCCAACAGTTAGCCAGGAAGCCTGGATGTTGACAATATTGGGTAGCATAATTCGGCTCATAGCGATCATTCTTACATATTCGTCACCTGTACAGGTATTTCGGGCACGTTTGATTCGCTTGAGAATGGTGTCTTCGTCCTGAAAAGGCCAAGGGATAAAGGCGAGAAAACCTTTGGCATTGGCGGGTTTCTCTGACTGTACCTGGCGAAGGTCGACAAAGTGCTGCATTCGCTCCAAATTGGTCTCAATATGACCAAACATCATCGTAGCAGAGGTCGTTAGGTCAAGTTTATGGGCGGCACGCATGACGTCTAGCCACTCTTGGCGACCACACTTGCCTTTGGAGATTAATCGGCGGACGCGATCGCTCAATATCTCTGCACCTGCACCTGGTAGAGAGTCCAAGCCCGCCTCCTTCAGGGCAGCCAGGACTTCGATATGTGTGGATTTTTCCAGTTTGGCAACATGAGCAATCTCTGGTGGTCCTAGTGCGTGGAGTTTGAGATTGGGATAGAGGGATTTGAGTTCTCGAAAGAGGTCACAGTAGTATTGCAGCCCTAAATCGGGATGATGCCCTCCTTGTAGTAAAAGCTGTTCGCCACCAAAGCGAAAAGTTTCTTCGATTTTTTGCTTGTATTCTTCAATTGTGGTGATGTAGGATTCTCCATGTCCAGGCCGGCGATAGAAATTGCAAAACTTACAATTGGCAATACAGACATTGGTCGTATTGGAATTGCGGTCAATAATCCAGGTGACGGTATTTCCTGGGACGTGGTGATGGCGAATTCGGTTGCCTACATACATCAATTCACCAGTCGAGGCCTTTTCGAATAAAAAAACACCTTCTTCAGCACTTAAAAACTCTAAAGACAGCGCCTTATGTAATTAATCTTCTGTAATCGTAAAATTAGTTGTGATGCGTGTAGATGATTTATTAC
>JBCBDH010000073.1:0-15328 GCA_038529855.1 Bacteroidota bacterium
CATCGCCCAATGCCGCCAGTTTTTTAAAACCTATCCCAATATTCGCCTGATAGAAACCACAGATACTCCATTGAGCTGTCCTTCGCGAATGTTTCGGGCACTCAGCGCAGTATCTGTGGTTTCTATCAGGCGAATATTGGGATAGGTTTTAAAAAACTGGCGGCATTGGGCGATGGCCATAGGATGGGAATGTACTTCGGTCAAATCTTCGATTTGCTGTCCAGGCAGGGCCATCAGGTTTTGCTTAATCCTAAGGTAAACCTCGCCATTGATCTTTAGTGAAGAGTCGTGAAGCAGTTGGTAATTGGTTAAGATACTCCCAGCGATGGAATTTTCAATGGCCATAACGCCACCATCTGCCACTTGCTGATCTTCTGCCATCTCCACCAACTCACCAAAAGTGGCTGCGGGCAGAATTTGTAGCTGATCATCCGCATAAAAATGCTTGGCGGCAATCTCATGGAAAGCACCAGAGAAGCCTTGGATAGCAATTCGTCTTTGTTGGTGTTGATGATTCATCATTCTTTATTTATCAGTTATATGGCTCAGCACAAGGCAAAAAAAAAGTCCCTTTATTGGGACTTGTTAGCAATTATTTCGTCAAATTCAATAGCCAAAAGTCCCTTTATGGTGCGCCATAAAAGAAAAAATAATAAGCGTAAAAAGCGGTTGCTATGTGGTTTACGTTAAGCATGGTTAAGGCAAAAAAAAAGGAACCTCGAAAGGCTCCTTTGGTGTTTCTTTATTTTGATCAACAACGCTGAAGCCCTTTACGGTTGGCCGTAAAAAAAGTAGCTAAAATAGAAAGCGTTGTTGAAAGTAGAATTCATAATAATGTATTGGTTTTTATACCGCAATACCTTACAAACGTAAAGATTAATTCCTTTAGACGCAAGGCTAGGCCCTCATTTTTTTTAAGACCCAATTTGAAAAAGAGCATCTTCCAAGCCACCATTTACTTTAATTTCCGCAGCTTTTAAGCGTAAAGTAAAGGGCATACCCCCTCCTGAGATCGTCATCTGATGGGGAAATTGGATGCCATCAACCTCTTTGTAATCCTGCAAATCAATAATCTGGGGCCCTGCATCTGGCGAAGTCAATATTTCCTGACGAATCTTGTAGCCAGTCTGAATATCAAAATAATCCGTAGTACCTCCACCTACGGCAGGCGCTAAAACTACCTTGTAAGCTTTTCGGCCATTGATGACTTCAATCCCTTTGAGTTCAGCTTTCACCTCGCGATCCTTATAATCCAACTCACCAAAGATGCGGGCATTATTCTTCATCAATGCCAATTCATTACCCTCCTCTAGTATTCGCTTCCCAGTCATATCCTTTACCATGCCCTTTTGACCATCAAAAACTCGTTTTTCCATGACCGTCCCATTCACTTCCTGCGTTGCGCTCATTTTATTGGGTGCCTTTAATTGGATATTAGATACGATACTCATCCCTTGTAAACTGGCCTCAAAGCGCTGATTGATATCCTTCACGGACTTGAGCTTATCCATCCCACCAACAGCATTGATATAGTTTTCAATCACATCATCTGCGGTCAAATCATCAGGAATGGTGGCGCTCATATCCAATTCATTGCCATAAACATCATAGTAGTTGACCTTTCCTTGAGCGGCAAAGGGCGTCAGCTTATCCACCACTTCCTCTTTATTTCCTACGACTAATATGTGCGCTTTGTCTGGACGGATGTATTTTTGAGCCATCAGCTGAACATCAGCTGCGGTCACCTTGCTCAAACGATCTAGATAGTTGGTGTAGTAGTCTTTGGGCAGGTTGTAGCGAAAGGTATTGAGCGCAAAGCGAGCGACTGTTTGGGGCTGCTCCAGCGAACGAGCAAAACCACCAGCAATAACATTTTTTACCATGTCCAACTCATCAGTGGGAATCGGCTCTTTCCGCACCCGATCCAATTCATACAAGAACTGAACAATCGAACTATCTGTAACTTCATTTCGAACACTCGCCCCAGCTGTAAAATAGCCAATCTCAGGATCGCTGGACAAACGAGAGCGAGCACCATAAGTATAGCCATTGGTCTCCCGCAAATTTTGATTCAATCGACTTTGGAAGTAGCTGCCCAAAAGCGTATTGAGCACCCGCGCAGGAATTACGTCTTTGGCACCTGGCTTCATATCTACTGGATAGGTTACTGCAATTACAGATTGAACAGCACCAGTTTTATTGACAAAATCAAGCTGTGTCTCCTCAGGAGCGATAGGCTGAGGAAAAGAAACTTTGGCTACCTCTCCCGTTTTCTTCCATTGCCCAAAAGCTTTTTCCAATTTCTCCTTTACCGTAGCAGGCTCAATATCACCAACTACTACTAGATAGGATATCTGAGGTTGGAAATACTGCTTGTAATAATTTCGACATTGTTCGAGCGTCACTTTTTCCAGGGTATTTTCCGTCGTGAGTTCGCCGTAAGGATGGCCTTTGCCATAGCGCAAAACATCTGCAACATTGGCAGCGATAGAACCTGGATCATCTTTGCCCTGTGCAAGAGCAGAAAGATTCTGTTTTTTGATCTTATCGAATTCCTTCTCAGAAAAAGAAGGATTGAGCAAAATATCCGACATCAAATCCAATAATTTATCTGTGTGCTTGGTCAAACAAGCGCCATTCATCCCACTGGCAGAAGTTGATAAACTCGCTCCTATAAAATCTATGGCCTCGTCAATTTCTGCTTTTGTCCTACTCGTCGTTCCCTTATTGAGCAATTCGCCAGCTATACTGACATAACCAACTGCTTCTTTCTCCAATAGCGGTGGCACATCGACAAATAATCGAAAAGAAACACGGGGTAATTTGTGGTTTTCTACCAATATGACTTGCAGACCATTATCCAGCTTAAAATTTTCATAAGTTCCCATGCGAATAATGGGGGCTGGCCCAGGAGTTGGGGCATTGGTCCTAAAGCTGTTGTCGATGGTTTTGACCACTTCTTCCGCTTTATCTTGGGTTTTGCTTACCGTCTCGCCAGTCTTGGGGCTACACTGGCTAAAGAGCAGTAAGAGGAATAAGCTTATAGAAAGGATTCTCATTTTATTATTTTTTTGACTGCTGTTCAGAAAGCAGTGTTTTTATAATTTGATTTGGAGAGGTGAGATCGCTGCGCTGCCAGAAGCGAGATCGCTATGCTACCAGAAGCGAAACCAATACATCACAAAGAAAGACAGCATCAGTCTCTCTTCTCGCAGGCGATAGCCGTTCTCTCTTCCTCACACTTTTCGAGCGTCAATATCAAGGCGCTACAGGTTTAGGTAAATAATAGAGCGTTACGCGATTATCTCGATGGAAATACTCTTTAGCTACGCGCTGGATATCTGCTCGAGTAACTTCCAAATAGCGATCAATCTCTGTATTGATCAAATTGGAATCACCAAAATACATGTAGTAATCGGCCAAGCTTTCGGCAATACCCGCAATGGTACTATTGGAGGTGATAAAGTCTGATTCTATCTGGTTGCGGAGCTTTTGAAATTCTCTTTCTGAAATCAGCTCGTTTTGGGCTCGGGAAATCTCAGCATCCATCGCCATCTCAAAATCCTTTAAATCTACCCCCATATTGCAAATCCCAAAAGCAATAGAAACCCCAGGGTCTTCCAAGGAAAAGGGATAATTACCAACGAAGAGGGCCTTCTGCTGTTCATCCACCAGGGCTTTGTAGAGACGAGAACTTTCTCCTGAAGACAGCAGCGTACTCAACATATTGACTGCATAATAATCCTTAGTCCCCTGAGCGGGAATGCGGTAGGTTTGGATCAAAGCGGGGAGCTGGATATTATCGTATATGGTATCGCGAACTTCTGCTTTTAAAGGGGGCTCTACAACATTCGGACGATAGATTTCGCCTTCTCCGCGTGGGATGTCTTTGAAATATTTTTCAATCATCGCCTTGGCTTCTTCTATATTGATATCTCCAGCAATAGACAGTACGGCATTATTAGGGACATAAAAGTTTTTGTAGAAATTGACATAGTCTTCTTCCTGGGCAGCATCTAAATGCTCCATGTAGCCAATGACAGGCCAGCGATAAGGATGAACCGTGTAGGCGCGTTTCATGGCTTCTTCCAATACGGAACCATAAGGGCGATTATCTATGCGTTGGCGGCGTTCCTCTTTGACGACTTGCCGTTGGGTTTCGATACCCACCTGCTCCACCTTGGCGTGTAGCATGCGTTCAGATTCTAACCACAGACCAATGCCCAATTGATTGGAGGGCAATACTTCGTAGTAGAAAGTGCGGTCAAAGGTGGTATTGGCATTATTCATTCCACCAGCTTGAGAGATGTAATTATCAAACTCACCGCGTTTGACATTTTCAGAACCTTCAAACAGGAGATGTTCGAAGAAATGAGCAAAACCTGTCCGATCTGGATTTTCATTTTTGGACCCTACATGATACATCACTGTGACGGCAACGATAGGCGTTGAATTGTCTTGGTGAAGGATGACATGGAGACCGTTATCTAGGTCGTATTCGACGTATTCTATTTTATTCATCTGGGCTTGAAGCGTGGCCCAACTGAACAAAAAGAATAAGGATAGTTGGATGATTTTCATAAAGGAAACAATTTTAGTATTACAACTTTCAAAGATAGGCAATACCAAGCATTTCCCCTCTCCTTTAAAGTTCTATTAGAAGAACTATGGCATTTAATAGACAAATGAAGCATCGCGCCCCACAATAAGCAGGGCCAGTCGAAACAATCGACCAGCCCTGAACATTTATAATATTTTACGTAACTATTTTACTTTATATAACCTTATCTGCACAGCTAGAACTGGCAAAGGCATCAGGTTTTGCTTTAAAGACAAAGCCCATCCCCAAAATGTAGCCCATTGCTTCTTTAAGGGCCTTATTGGATTGGAAGTGGGGATCTGTATTAATATCTGCGTGCACTTCGAGTTCGACATTATATTTGTCTAGCAAGTCACAAAGATTGTAGGCAATTTCGACAGAGCGACCTACCTCAGCGATCATTCTTTCGCGCAGCCCCATCGTTTGGCGAAGGCTGCTGTTACTGATAAACATAAAACCGCCCTTCTTTTCGCGAAGGAAAACGATCACCGTAGCAAACTCAATATTCCCTGAGCGAACCTGAGAATCAGTGCCTATACAGACCTTTAGTCGATGCCCCAGTTCTCGTTCGCGGAGGATGGTTTTTTCAACTGCTTCCTTAATCGGCAATTCAATTCGCTGTCCATTTAGTCTTCGCCATTTCATGGTTGGGTATTTTTTCTTTTAAATTAAGAATTCATATCAGTAATCAGTAAATAGTATACCAAAAAAATTGGTATAATAAATCTTTTAAGTCCGCTCAAAATAGCCTGCGTCGCTTCCAAGTTTTCAGCTCCTTCGTCTATTTTGAGCAGACGATTTATTACAAAGGTAATTTTGATTTGGCACTTAGTACCTGTCGGTTTTAAGGATTTAATAAAAACTTAAAATATATTTTACAAAAATGATAACAGAAGGACGATAGGATAAAGTTCCAAAAACGGCATGACAGCCAGAGAATTTGTATTTTTGCCGACTACTATGGAGCCATGATGCGGTACAGCTTTTGTAAGCTTCTGTTTATCAATCATTTGAAAATCAACCTACATGATCCGTCTATTTGCTTTAGTCGCTTCTCTTTTGATCTTTGCCATCGCCTGTAAAAGTCCCAATGGCCCAGCCCAGGGGCATGGAGCAGCGGGAACGAATCACCTAGCCAATGAAAGCAGCCCTTATCTACTCCAACATGCCAATAATCCTGTCGATTGGTATCCTTGGGGAGAAGAGGCCCTGGCCAAGGCAAAGGCAGAAAACAAACTGATGATCATCAGCGTAGGCTATGCGGCCTGTCATTGGTGTCATGTGATGGAGCATGAGTCCTTTGAGGATACGACCGTCAGCAAGCTGATGAACGAACATTTTGTCAACATCAAGGTGGATAGAGAGGAAAGACCAGATATTGATGATGTGTACATGACAGCTTGCCACATGGCTTCTGGCCGCAGTTGCGGATGGCCTTTGAATGCCTTTGCACTGCCAGATGGTCGTCCCGTTTGGGCAGGCACTTATTTTCCCAAGGAAGAGTGGATGAAGGTGATGGACTATTTTATCAAAGTCTATCAAGATGAACCAGATAAATTGGAGACCTATGCCAGCGAACTTACTCAGGGTATACAAAGCAGTGAAGAGATTAGCATCAATTTGGGCGATCAGCAGTTTACCAAAGATGTATTGAACACTATTGGTGAGCGCTTTTTGACCAATATCGACTATGAGCGAGGGGGACGGCAAGGAGCCCCCAAATTCCCTATGCCCAATAACTATCAATTCCTACTCAGCTATTATCACCAGTCCGAAAACCCTAAGGCGCTGGAAGCCATCACGGCCACCCTTGACAATATCGCCAATGGGGGTATTTATGACCATCTAGGCGGCGGTTTTGCCCGCTATTCAGTAGATGCAGATTGGATCGTTCCTCATTTTGAAAAAATGCTTTACGACAATGGGCAATTGGTAAGTCTTTACGCCCAAGCCTATCGACTTAATCAAAACCCTTTGTATCAACAGGTCGTTGAAGAGACTTTAGAATTTGTAGAGAGAGAATTGATGGATAAAAATGGGGGTTTTTACTCTTCATTAGATGCAGATAGTGAGGGAGAAGAGGGTAAATTTTATGTATGGATACAAGAGGAATTGGCCACTATGCTAAGTGGGAAGGACCTAGCGGTTTTTTCAGACTACTACGAAATCAAAGAAGGTGGCAATTGGGAAGAAGAGAAGAATATCCTCTATCGCAGAAAACCAATTGCGGAAGTCGCCCAAACGCATGGGATAGACGAAAACCAGGTAAAGCAAATCATTACTAAGGCTAAAAAGCAGCTCTTTGCTGCGCGAGCCAAACGCGTTCGTCCAGGTTTGGATGATAAAATCCTAAGCTCTTGGAATGCCCTCATGCTTCAAGGTTATGTAGATGCTTATCGCAGTTTTGGTCAGGAAGCCTACCTCCAAACGGCTATCAAGAATGCACAGTTTTTAGAGCAAAATATGATGCAGAAAGACCATCGTCTCAATCGCAATTTCAAGGATGGGCAGTCCAGCATCAATGCCTTTTTGGATGATTATGCCCTTTTGATCAATGCTTTTGTGAGTTTGTATCAAGTGACTTTTGATGAAAGCTGGCTAAATAAAGCCAATGATTTGGCGGAATATACCTTGGCGCATTTCTTTGATGAGGAAACAGGGATGTTCAACTACACCTCTGATCTCGACCCGCCGCTAATTGCCAGAAAAAAAGAGCTGGCCGACAATGTCATTCCCGGTTCCAATTCCTCAATGGCTAGGGCTTTACATCGCTTAGGCACTTTCCTTTACAATTCCGATTATCTGGCCAAGTCCAAGCAGATGATGCACAATATGTCAGAGACCCTGGCCACCAGCGAAGCCCCTAATTTTTATTCCAACTGGTGTCATTTGTACAAGGATTTGGTTTATCCTCCTTTTGAAGTGGCTGTAGTTGGGGATAATTATCAGCCCATCAGTCAGGGCTTATTGAAAGCCTTTTTGCCCAATGCGCTTTTTCTAGGGGGGAAGAATGAGGGGAATTTGGAATTGCTCAAAGACAAATTGCAAGAAGGAGAAACGATGATCTATGTCTGCCAAAATAAGGTGTGTAAAATGCCCGTAACGGAGGTGGATAAAGCAATTACCTTAATCAAATAGGATGGAAGATTGATGATATGAGCAAAGAGCTGGAACAAGCCACAGCGGAATTGTACCAAACCTTTTCCCAATATCCCTCTCGACCCAAAATCGAAGGATGCCCTTGTTGTGTATCAGATGCGGATAAGGCGACCCTGCATTCCAAGCCACTACAAGCTCTTGAAGATAGCGACCTCTCCTACTATGCCTTCAAAGCCATGACAACATTTGGGGATTTGGACGACTTTAAGCACTATCTCCCCCGCATCTTTGAGCTACTGGCGAAAAGACAATTATCTGTCGATGTCTTTGTCATTTTGGGAAAATTGGAATATGGCCATTGGGATACTTGGGAGGAAGCAGAGAAAAGCAGTATTCACCAATTCTTAAAAGCCTGGTGGAAGTACGATGTAAACCACTTTGAGTATTTTGATACAGAAATACTGATTGAAATTTACAAGATCAGCAAGGACCTTGGAGCCATGCTCAATGATTGGAATCTGGCTGATGATACCCAAGGCTTTAAGAATTATGTCCAACTCATCGAATACCACTATCACGATTTAAAAAATAAGAACAGCACCTTCCGCAGTTTTCCTCCAAAAGAGGTAGCGCTATTCCTTTCATGGATCAAGGCCAATGCCTACAGACTAGAAGAAGCTTTCTTTAAATATGCAGATCGCGACCAAGCGTTTAGCGAAAAGATTTCGAGCACTTTATACCTATTCGAAAGAATCTAATGCTTCAAATTTCATCTACTTGCAGCTTAAAAGATCGAGCAATAGCCCATTATTCCCTTAAAAGTCTAGGTAATTATGCTTAAATTCAATCTCAGCGTTACAAGAATAAATGCCTATGGAAAAACTAAGAAAATTAGTCCTAAAACTAGCTCAGCTAATCAATGCACCCAGTTATCTCTTACCAACATTTGAAAAATCTGAAGACTTTGCAAGGCCACACATTGAAACACAAGGCAACGAATACCATTATGTGATTGTCGAAAGAGGGCAAGAACTTGAAAGAAAAAAGACGACCGATCTCAATCAAATCATATTCTGGATATTTGAAAGTGTTACCTTTTCAATGGCCTTGAAAATAGAACTGGCCAACCGAATTGAAGGAGAGGACATCAGAATCCAATTATTCAAAATCCAGGAAGAACTTATCGAAAAAGTTAATCCTGAATTTAAACTTATACTTGAGAAAAAACATAAAAAACTTCTGCGGTAAATAATCCTATCTTTACACAGGGTCTACATAGACGAGTAAAACAAAAACGATGAACCAACAAAAAATAGGCTTAGGGGCTATTCTCTTTGGCTTGGGCCTAATTGGTATACTATCCATTCTTACGATGGATATCCCCCTGCCTCCCGAAATTGAGGACCTCCTAAAGGACCAATTCACAGCACAACAAATCAAACTTTTAACCCTGATCAATCCAACTATTATCCTGTTGATCGCAGTGATTGTAGGTACCCTGCTTTATGATAAGGTGAGTTTGAAGGTTCCCTTGATTGAAAGGGTGCTGGGGATGAAGGGGGAACACTTAAAGCCTTCCACCATTATCCAAGACGGTGTCTTAGGAGGCATATTAGCTGGCATATTGTTAAGTTTAGTTGGACTTGTCTTTACGCCTCTTCTTCCAGAAGAGTTCAAAAAATTGGGTGAAAGCTTGAAACCTACGCTGGCGGCGCGATTTCTATATGGCGGGCTGACTGAAGAAATTCTGATGCGATTTGGTTTGATGACCCTGCTAGTGTGGATCGCCTCAAAAATATGGAGCGCTTCAAAACCCATTATTTATTGGGGGGGTATTGTCCTGGCCGCCCTTTTATTTTCAATGGGACATTTTCCAGTGGCTTATCAGGCTGTGGGTAGCCCATCAGTCGGTTTATTGACCTATATCCTTATTGGTAATACAATTGGTGGGCTTATTTTTGGTTGGTTGTATTGGAAAAGAGGCTTGGAGAGTGCTTTTTTGGCCCATATTTTCGCTCATGTCATTATGATCATGGCGGAACCTTTGGTGAGTTAAGCAAAACCCAATAGCGCTGATCCAAAGAAATCTTAACCAGAGGCGGTCTGAAAAGGATATAGGCCACCTCTAGTATTACCTATCGACTACAATTGTCCCATTACTGCTGTCATCTCTTCTACAAAATCTCGAACCTCTTCTGGTAATGTCTCCCTGTAGGTATCTAGATGCCATTCAACTGTCTCGCCCTCCTCATTGATCAATTTTATAAAAAAGGCTCCCTGGTCAACACAATTGGGACAGCCGTGAATCCCTCCTTCCTTTTGTAGAGAAGTGGGTAGGACGTCCAGTAGTTGACGAGCTAGATCGACTTTGTCTTGGGATAATGAGCTAGTCCCAAAAACAGGATCAATTAAACTTGCCATGGAATCCATATCATCTTCCAACAATTCTTCTCCGTCCAATTTATAGAGATTTACACAATTGCCAACGCAGAAGCCAAAATAGCTACCAAAAATGAAGTAATTGGAAGAAGGACTAGGCGTGACTTCGTCATCTGACTTATTACAACTGGTTCCAAAGGCGATTAGGCCGATTAACAAGGTGATGGACATTAGTTGTTTCATAAAGCTTATTTCTTGTGTTTTGAGCCAGTATCTCAAAGATAGGGCCTTTACTTGTGAAAGAATGGTTTTAGACCAATGATTATCAATGATCTTTACCTATTAAGACGAGCGTGGTCAATGTGCCGTTGGTCAGCACATCTAAAGATTTTGTTAAAAACTGTTCTTAGTGATCTGCCGATAAAAGGAAGGACTCCGTCCAATTATTTTTTAAACGCTTTAGGGTAGACAATGTGGTCTAGGGCCTCTTTTTTCTCCTTCAAATCACCATGTTCTCTTCGTCGATGACCTGTCCGCTGTGGCAGCGGATGATACGGGCGGGAAAGTTTTCGAGGATTCGGTAGTCATGGGTGGCGAAGAGGACAGCGGTATTTTCCTGAGCGGAGAGCTGGCGAAGTAAGAGAAGGATATCATCGGCAGTTTCGGGGTCGAGGTTGCCAGTAGGCTCATCGGCGATGATGAGTTCGGGATGATTGAGTAGGGCTCGAGCGATGACCAGGCGTTGTTGTTCGCCACCTGATAGGGTGTGTGGCATTTTATCGGCTTGGCCACCGAGCCCCACGTCGGCCAGGACTTTACCAATGCGTTTGTCCATATTGCGTGAATCCTTCCAACCTGTGGCTTTCAGAACAAACAATAGGTTTTCGCGGGCATTGCGATCGCTTAGAAGATTGAAATCCTGAAAGATAATGCCCAGTTTTCGCCGCAGCATAGGAATTTTCTTGCGATTGAGGCGGAGCAGGTCAAAACCAGCTACTGTTCCCCTACCCTGTCGAAGCGGAAGGGCAGCATAGAGGGTTTTGAGCAGACTACTTTTCCCACTCCCCGTCTTACCAATGAGGTAGGAAAATTCTCCTTTCACCAAATCGAGATCGACTTCCCGCAAAATCAGCTGATTTTGTTGATAGATACCTGCTTGGCGCAAGGAAACGATGACATTTGCTTTCATGGAGAGGTTTTGGCTTTTGTGAAGCCCCTTAACAGGTCGCTCTACGTATAATGAGTAAAAGTACAAATATTTCCACCATAATTTAGCGACAGAATCGCAAATTTGACGCAAGGATGTTTTTCCAGACTAGAGTCCTAGTGATAAAATGGTTAATTTTGCACTATATAATCCTCAAGGTATAAACAGCAAGATGTTTTTTGCGTTTCAATAATAAATCGTTCAAAGCAAAAAGCTGTGAATATCTAGGAAAACGTCTAAGTTAAACCATTATGAAAAAAGTACATGTTATTGCGATTCTCGTCATCGCTCTGGCCATTGGCCTGTTGATGTCATTATCTGGTGATGTGAGCCAATACTCCACCTTTTCCAAAGCCAACCAAGGGCAGGAAGTCAAAATCGCTGGGCAACTATCCAAGGACAAAGAAATGTACTACAACCCAGAGGAAGACCCCAACTATTTTAGCTTTTACCTCAAGGATTCCGACGGAGAAGAACGCAAAGTTGTCCTACTCTCTGAAAAACCTCAAGACTTCGAACTTTCTGAACAAATTGTATTAACGGGTTCTATGCGCTCGGACGAGTTCATCGCTACCGAAATGCTGATGAAGTGCCCCTCTAAATACAAGGATGAAGAAATTTACATCAAAACTAAAGAAAATACGATTTGATGGTATAGTCCATCATTAAGTACAGTCCCTTTTAGCTGCTTATGGAATATATTGGTGAACACTTGCTTCCCGGAAAGTTTGGGCATTTGTTTGTTGTTTTGGGCTTTGTCAGCAGTATCCTTGCTGTGTTGGCCTATTTTTATGCTACAGAACGTCGAGAAAGCGATCAGTACCGCTCCTGGCGCAATATCGGTCGGATGGCTTATAGCGTCCACGGTTTTAGCGTCTTTGCCGTCATTGCGATCATCTTCTACATGATGATCAATCAATACTTTGAATACCAATACGTTTGGGCGCATGTCGATGATGAACTGCCTTTCCGTTATATCTTTTCTGCCTTTTGGGAAGGACAGGAAGGTAGTTTCCTACTATGGATGTTTTGGCATGTGGTCTTGGGTATTTTGTTGATGTTTTCGGCCAAACAATGGGAAGCTCCTGTAATGGCCGTCATTGCTTTGATCCAGGTTTTTATTGGTTCGATGATACTAGGTCTGCATTTTTATTTTGGCGACTTTTTACTCAAAATTGGTAGTAGTCCTTTCTTGTTGCTTCGAGATGTTATGGATGCTCCTATTTTTGCTAAAGCCGATTATGTCTCTGTCATTAATGGACAAGGGCTCAATCCTCTGTTGCAAAACTACTGGATGACCATCCACCCACCTACCCTATTTTTGGGTTTTGCCTCTACAGCAGTTCCCTTTGCTTATGCTATTGCTGGTTTGTGGACCCGTCAACACAAAGCATGGCTACATGCCGTACTACCTTGGGCGCTGTTTAGCGGTGCCATATTGGGAACGGGAATTTTGATGGGAGGCGCTTGGGCTTATGAGGCATTGAGTTTTGGCGGATATTGGGCTTGGGACCCTGTAGAGAATATGTCTCTTGTGCCTTGGCTGGTACTCCTAGCAGGTATCCATACCAATCTGATTGCCCGAGCAACGGGCTACTCTATTAAGGTTTCTTACCTGTTTTATCTATTGACTTTTGTTTTGATTGTCTATTCTACCTTCCTAACCAGAAGTGGTGTTTTAGGAGAAACTTCTGTACATGCCTTTACAGAAATGGGGCTAGAATGGCAATTGATCTCTTTTATATTTGCTTTTTTTGGGCTGGGCTTGGGTCTATATTTTGCCAGGGTTAAGGGCATTCCAGCTCCTGCTAAGGAAGAGTCGACTAGTTCTAAGGAGTTTTGGATGTTTATTGGCTCTTTGGTACTATTGTTTTCAGCGGCATTGATTACGGCCTCTACTTCTCTTCCTGTATACAATCAAATCCGTCAGTTATTTGAACCGCTTTACGAGGGCGGTGTCATCAATGACCCAGTCGCGCATTACAATAAATACCAACTGTGGATTGCCATCTTTATTGGTTTACTCTCTGGTATTAGCCAGTATTTGCGGTATAGAGAATTTAATTGGTCGGGCTACCAAAGCAAATTCCTCAAGCACAGCCTGATTGCTATTGGCTTGAGTGCAGGACTGACTTTTCTGTACATGCAGTGGATAGAAATTCGGGCTTGGCAGTATGTACTTCTCTTATTTACAGGGGTGTTTACCGTTGTTACCAATTTGGATTATATCATTTTGTTTCTCAAAGGCAATTTGAAGGTTGGAGGCTCTGCCCTTTCCCATATTGGCTTTGGTTTGATGATTGTCGGTATTATGGCATCAGGGCTAAACAAACGCCATATTTCTACGAATCCCTTTGCCCAAAAAGGCTTGATCGAAGGTTTTACGGATGAGGATTATCGGAAAAATGTGATCCTGATGAAAGGAGTGCCCATGTTTATGAGTGGCTATGAAGTGACTTATGTGGGAGATACCATTGATGGATTTACGCGCTCTTTTGAGGTAAACTACAAAAGGAAAGATGAAACGGGCAAGGTCGAAGAAGAATTTAGCCTCTATCCCAATGTGCTTTATGACAAAGGCTTTAACAAAGTAGCGGCTGTCAATCCTTCTACCAAGCATTATTACCACAAAGATATCTTTACCCATATCGCCTCGCTGCCATTGGTCGAAACCGACCCCAAGATGGCTCAGCAAATGGAGGATAGTTTGGATTACGAACTGTATCAGGTCGTCAAAGGAGATACCTTTTACACCAAAAAATATTTTGCACAACTAGAGGAGATCGTTCTTAACCCAGCGCATCCAGATTACGAGGCTCAGGCAAAGGACATGGCCCTAGGTGTTCGCCTGGCGATTCGCCGCCTAGATTCTGATGCCACCTGGTATGCCAATCCTATGCTATTGTTGCGAAATAATATGCTCTACAGCTTCCCCGACCAGATCAATGACCTCAACCTCAAGGTACGACTCCCAGAGTCCATCTTTGAGCAGACTTTTGCCCCTGAGGAGTCTCTGGATTATCAGGATTACAACCTAAAGAAGGAAGATGCTTTCTTCCTCAATGGTCATCAGATCAAATTTATCGGTTTTAATCCTAAGCCATCGCATCCCAATTATGTGGCGCAGGAAGGAGATATTGCCGTCAGCGCTCTAATAGAAATTACACCTAAAGGAAGTCAGGAGACACGCCTTGTCGCGCCTGTTTACCTGATTCGCGACAGCCGTCCCTATAATCTAAAGGATCAGTTATTGGATTTGGGCTTGCATTTTCGATTCACAGAAATTGATCCCAAGAGTGAGAAGGTCAACGTTAAAATTGCCTTGCAAGATGTTGGCCTACAAAAGACACCAGTAGAAATCGCGGAAAACTTCCGAAGATCGGATTATATCGTATTAGAAGCTATTGTCTTCCCAGGAATCAATTATTTCTGGGTGGGAACGATACTGATGATGCTGGGGCTTACGCTGAGCATGTGGTATCGGATTCGCACGACCAATAGCCAAAAGCCTAAGGATGAAAATCTCGCCTAGTATCGTTTTAATTGGTGCGGGTAATCTGGCTTATCATCTGGGCTTACGATTAGCGGAGAAAAAGCATAGAGTCAGACAGGTCTTTAGCCGTGGGCGGGAAAAAGCGGAGCGCTTGGCCCTTGAGATTAAGTGTGCGTTTACCACGCAGTTAAGCCAAATTGATCCTGAGGCAGATTTGTATATATTGGCGGTACACGACAGTGCAATTGAGGAGGTTGCGGCGAAGATCAAAGCTGTTATTTCTACAACAGCGCTCGTTGTTCATACCTCTGGGGCTACGCCCTCTACTGTTCTTCGCCCTCATTTCCAGCGCTACGGTGTGTTCTATCCTTTACAGTCTTTCTCTATCAGCCGCCCCGCCAAATATGAGCAAATTCCCATTTGTGTGGATGCCGTGGAGTCAAGCGACCTTGCACTTTTAACTGAATTGGCACTGGATTTAAGCCCACATTGCCATAGTATTGATGATGCACAGCGAGCTATTTTACATGTTGCCGCCGTTTTTGTCAAT
>JBCBDH010000074.1:0-15326 GCA_038529855.1 Bacteroidota bacterium
CAAGCCTACTTTCAAGCCCGTCCGCAAATATTCCAAGCCATCTGCCAGCGTGTAGGCCAGCGCAATACCTATATCTATCCTCCTGGGCCATCCATGCGCATCATCGCTGATATCTTTGCTTATACAGCTGCCCATATGCCGCGTTTCAACTCGATTAGCATTAGTGGTTATCACATTCAGGAAGCGGGAGGTACGGCGGATATTGAGCTGGCCTACACGCTGGCAGATGGCTTGGAATATTTGCGGACGGGCTTGAAAGTAGGCTTGAAAATAGATGACTTTGCCCCTCGATTGTCCTTCTTTTGGGGGATTGGGATGAATCATTTTATGGAAATTGCTAAAATGCGGGCGGCGCGAATGCTCTGGGCCAAAATTGTCAAGCAATTCGATCCTCAAAATCCTAAGTCAATGGCCTTGCGGACGCATTGCCAAACCTCTGGGTGGAGCCTGACGGAGCAAGATCCTTTTAATAATATTGGTCGGACAGCGGTAGAGGCGCTGGCTGCTGTGCTGGGGGGGACACAATCCTTACACACCAATTCGCTGGATGAGGCAGTGGCTTTGCCTACGGACTTCTCCGCTAGGATTGCGAGAGAGACGCAATTGTATATCCAAAAAGAAACAGCTATTACCCGTGCGATTGATCCCTGGGCGGGGTCTTATTACGTCGAATACCTCACAGACCAGATTGCGCGTCGAGCATGGGAGCTTATACAGGAGGTGGAAGAATTGGGGGGAATGGCTAAGGCGATAGAAGAGGGCTTGCCTAAGCTGCGGATAGAAGAGGCAGCAGCGCGTAAGCAGGCGCGGATTGATAGTGGAAAGGATCGTATTGTAGGGGTCAATATCTTTCCAACAGAAGAAGAGGCGAAGATTGATTTATTGGAAGTAGACAATACGGCCGTTAGAGAAGCGCAGATTCAACGTTTGAAGGAAATCAAGGCGACACGGGATGAAGCCGCGGTGCAAGCTGCCTTGGCCAAATTAGAGGAATGTGCGCAAAGTGGGGAGGGGAATATGCTGGAATTGGCGGTAGTGGCTGCTCGCCATAGAGCTACTTTGGGAGAGATTTCTATGGCAATGGAAAAGACTTTTGGTCGTTTTGTGGCGACGACGAGAACCTTGTCTGGAGTTTACTCAAGTGAAGTGAATATGAACGATGATTTTAAGCAGGTACAGGCATTGACGAGCCGCTTTGCAGAAATGGAGGGGCGGAGGCCCCGTATTATGGTGGCCAAGCTGGGGCAGGATGGGCACGATCGAGGGGCTAAAGTCATTGCGAGCAGTTTTGCGGATTTGGGTTTTGACGTTGATATTGGCCCGCTGTTTCAAACGCCAGAGGAGGCTGCTCGTCAGGCGATAGAAAATGATGTACACATCTTGGGGATTTCCTCTTTGGCAGCAGGGCATAAGACTTTGGTGCCTCAGACAATCAATGCGCTGGCGGATTTGGGGCGGGAGGATATTCTGGTCGTTGTGGGAGGGGTGATTCCTCCTCAGGACTACGATTATTTGTATGAACAAGGTGTCGCTGGGGTATTTGGGCCTGGGACGGTCATTACCCAAGCTGCCAAAGCGATCTTATTGGTGATGATGGGAGAGGAGGAATAGTGCTGATATGGAAGCGAATATTATTAGCCACTCATTTAATCTTTAAATATGAAAGCACCACAATTGAAAACTAAAGTCCCTGGACTAATCGCAAAAGCTTTAATGCTGCTGTTCATTTTTACTTCTATCTTATTCCATGCTTGTAAAAAGGATGATTCAACGGCTGTCAATCTATGTCTGGCTGAAATAGATGGCGAATTTATAGAGGTAGAATTAGACGTCTTACCCTACTATCTAAATGGAGGGGAGACGGCTTTTTATACCGCCATTATGAAGGTGGCCAAATATCCTCCAGAAGCCAGGGAGTTGGGATACGAAGGTTTGTCCATCGTTGATTTCGAAATCAGCAAAAAGGGAGAAATAGAAAACGTTGGAATCGTTCAGGACCCAGGAGGTGGAATTGGGGATGCTACTATCGAAGCCGTTCAAGTGGTGGGCAATGGCGAGGTTTTTAGTCCTGGCAGATATAATAAAAATCCAGTCAGGGTAAAGAAGCAGTTAGAGCTACGGTTTCGCTTGGAGTAGCGATTGGAAAGAGCAGAGGCGATTCTCCTGATATGACAGTCTACGCAAAAAGATGTGGTTCTTCAAGTAAATTAATCTTATAGCATACTAACATTAGATTAGTATTGAACGATAAGTCATGAAAAAAACGCTACTCTTACTCCATGGTGCCTTGGGTTCCAAACAGCAGTTTGCTGAACTCAAAAAGCAGCTAAGTGATGAATTTGAACTATATGACCTGAATTTTGACGGTCATGGAGGAAGCACTACAGATGAAGCCTTTTCCATTGCTTTATTTACACAGAATGCGCTTGCCTTTATGGATGCGCAGGGTTTGGAACAAGTAGCGATTTTTGGTTACAGCATGGGTGGATACGTGGCCCTCAATATGGCCTTGAAACACCCTAATCGAGTTCGTCAGATTATTACCCTGGGCACCAAGTTTGATTGGACAATCGAATCAGCTAGCCGAGAAGTAAAAATGCTCAACCCAGCGGTTATCGAGGCCAAAGTGCCGCATTTCGCCCAAAAGCTCAAAGAGGAACACGAACCCGCTGATTGGAAAGTACTGATGAAAAAGACAGCGGATATGATGATGGATTTGGGAGGAGGAGCGCGGCTGGCTGAGGAGGAGTGGGCTAAAGTGGAACAGCCAGTTTTGATTGGCATTGGGGAGAAGGACAAGATGGTTACTTTGGAAGAGTCGCAGACAGTAGCTCAGCTTTTGCCCAATGGAGAATTGGTTCGTTTGGAAGGGATGCCCCATCCTATTGATCGCGTGGCGGTCGATCAATTAGCCGCTTATATCCAACGTATTGCCTAGTTTATTCTTCCCAAAAAAGCTCCATAGCGATGCCATCAGCCAGTAAGCGGGCAGATTCTTTGAGGGAAAATTGATCGCCTTTTCTGATAAGTTGTCCTCGATTGATATAAGCTTGGCTTTTAGCTACAAAAAAGTCTGTAAAAGTAGGATGCAAGTTTTGTAATTCCCGTAAATCAACCCCCCACATGGTACGGAGTGCGGTCATGATATACTCATTATATCGAGTAGAAGAACTTAGTATTTCCACCTCACAAGGCACTTCTTTTTGCTGAATAGCTTTGAGGTATTTGGCATTGTGGGCGATATTCCACTGTCGACTTTGGCCATTGAAGGAATGAGCAGAAGGGCCAATCCCTAGATAAGGGACGCCTTTCCAATAATTGGAATTGTGAACCGCCATTTGGCCAGGCTGAGCAAAATTGGAGATTTCGTAATGCAAATAACCCGCTGCGTTGAGCGTTTGCTGCATATATTCAAATTGGTCAGCTGCCTTTTCTTCGTCCACTGGTTTTTCCTTTCCCTTGCGAACAAAATGGTCTAGGGCTGTTCCTGGCTCAACTGTTAGGCAATAGCAGGAAAGATGAGGAATTTGAAGATCAATGACCTGTTGTAAATTGTCTGCCCACTGCTGAGCAGAGGTGCTTGGGCTGCCATAGATCAAATCGACAGACATCGACTCAAAACCACAATCGCGGGCCAATTGAATGCAATGCTGCGCCTCAAGGGCGGAATGTGCTCGATTCATAAAACGCAAATCAGCTTCCGAGAAAGATTGGATACCAATACTAAGGCGATTGATAGAGCTTTGCGCGAATAGTTGAAGCCGCTCTTTGGACAGGTCATCTGGATTGGCCTCTAGGGTGATTTCTGCATGATCAGCAATGGGATATAGGCGATTAATTTGCTCAAAAATCTGCCCCAACTCCTGGTCATTGAGCAGCGAAGGCGTTCCCCCTCCAATATAAATGCTGTCTAATGTTGCTCCATTCAGGTAAGCTTTACGCAAGTCCAATTCCTCTACGATAGCTGCCACCATGTCGTCGCGATGACGCAAGGAGGTGGAAAAGTGGAAATTGCAATAATAGCAAGCCTGCTTACAAAAAGGAATATGGATATAGAGTCCTGCCATAAACAAAGTTGATCGTGCATCAAAATTAGGCATAAAGGCGTTACATTAGCAATAATCAACCCAATCTTCTGTTGCCTTTTGATCTGATCCATAGCTCTAAGTCTCCGTTTTATTCCCGTTTTATCCTCTTGATAATCGGTCTTGTCGGTTTGCAGACTTATTCGCTTTTGGCTCAATCTCCCTATCAGCTATATTTACAAGCCATTGATTCGTCCTCCTCGCTGTCTGCTGATGAGCAACAATACAATCGCTCCTATCCCGATAGTTTATCCCTGATCAAAGCCCTGCAAACCCTGTTGTTTGATCTACACGGACAAGCCTATCTAGAAGCCTCTATTGATCGCCTGGTCTTTGAAGATAGCCTCTGCAATGCTTATTTGCACAAAGGAGAAATGTATCAGTGGGCGCAATTAGACATTAGTGGGGTAGATGAAGCCTATTTGAGCCAAGTGGGTTTTCGAGAGCGCCGCTACAGCCAAAAACCTTTTTACTATAAGGAGGTGATTCGCTTACAGGAGTCGCTTATCGAATATGCAGAGAATAATGGCTATCCTTTTGCCTCTATTCGCTTGGCGGATTTACAGCTAGGGAGTGGCTCGCTTTCTGCTCGGTTGTCCATGGAGAAAGGGCGATTGGTGTATTTTGAGGGTTTGAATATTATCACAGAAGATGTACGGCTATCGAAGCGTTATCTGGAAAACTATTTAGGAATTCGAGAGGGGGCATTATTTAGCCTCGCCAAAGTCAAACGCATCCGTACACGGATTAAGGAACTGCCTTTTGTCCAGGAAATTAGGGATGCGACCATCACATTTACTGGCAATAAGGCGACCATTAATTTATTTTTGAAAAAGAGGAAAAACAGCCGTTGGGACTTTATCATTGGCATCTTACCTAGTGGTACTGGAGAGTCTTCGACGATCAATCTGACGGGAGCCTTGACGGGAGATTTACAGAATCAGTTTGGTCGGGGAGAGCAGTTGTTTATTGACTTTGAGCGATTGCGACCGGAAATTCAAGAGTTGGAAATGCGTTTGGTATATCCCTATTTGCTCAATTTGCCTTTTGGCTTTGATACGCAATTTGAGCTGTATCGTCGCGACTCTACCTATCGCGATTTGCATGTAGATGTGGGGGTACAGTATTTATTTGAAGGGGGAAATTATGTTCGGGCTTTTTGGAAAAATAGTTCGACCGCTTTGTTAAATATTGATGAAAATCGAATCAAGACCAGTCGGCAACTACCAGAAAATCTGGATTTGACCAATGCCATTTTTGGTTTGGAATACAATTATCGGAAGCTCGACTTTCGGTTTAATCCCCGTCGGGGTTGGGGCATTCGACTGAAAGGCGGGGCAGGAATTAAGCGCATCGAGAAAAATACCAATATTGTCAATCTCGAATTGGCCTCTGACCCAACTTTTGATTTTAATACACTTTACGATACCCTTAATTTGCGCACCTTCCAGTTTAGTCTGGAATCCATGGTGGAAGCTTATCTCCCTTTCTCCCTTATTGGTAAAAATACGCTAAAATTGGGGCTACAAAGCGGCATTATCTTTAGTGATCAAGCCATTTATCAAAACGAGCAATACCGATTGGGCGGCAACCGACTGCTTCGCGGCTTTGACGAGGAATCTATTTTTGCTACGCGCTATGCTATTTTTACTTTAGAGGGGAGAATCCTATTGCAGGAAAGCTCCTATTCGTACTTTTACCTTTTTGGTGACTATGGCTATGTGGAAGACATCACTACGACTAGAAGACAATTTAATCAACTGCTGGGCATTGGCCTTGGGATGACCTTTCAAACCAAAGCAGGGGTTTTTGCCCTCAGCCTGGCTTCCGGCACAAGACGCAATACGCCATTTGACTTCCGCAATCCCAAAGTCCATTTTGGTTATGTTAGTTATTTCTAAACGATGCGATACTTCTTTTTCTATCTCTGTTGGCTTTCCCTATTGTTGTGCAGTGCCTGTCGAAGCCTCCCCAAATATGATTTCCCCACTGACCAACTACCCCAATTACAATTCAAGGAAGTCGATCAATTAAAAGCCAACCTTCATCAATACGCCCTTGACCGAACCCCACTCATCAGCGCCCACCGCGGCGGCCCCTACCCAGGCTACCCCGAAAATTGCCTACAAACCATCAAAAACCTACACCGCCAAATCCCCGCTATCTTCGAAATCGACATCCAAATGACCAAAGACAGCGTATTGGTCCTCCTCCACGACAAGACCCTAGAGCGTACAACAAACGGTAATGGTATCCTCCAAGCGCAAACCTGGAAGGACATCCGTCGCCTCCGCCTCCAGGACCCTAAGGGCCAAAATACCTCCTTCCATATCCCTCGCTTCCGCAAAATCCTACGTCAGCTTCGCCATCGCACTGTCCTGTCTTTGGATATTAAAAGAGGCGTCCCTTTCCAACGCGTGATTGATGAAGTAAAAAAGTACAAGGCCGAAGCATCCGTCATGGTCATCGCCTATAGTATTGAAGATGCTAATGCCATACATGCCCTGGCACCAGAGCTACTCATTTCATTGGGGATATACAATAAGGCCGATTTGTTGGAAATAGAGCATAATCTGAAGGTGCCCCTCGACCAAATCATCGCCTTCACTGGCACGCGGCCTGCTGAGCCTGAGCTTTTTGCTGCTCTTCGACGGATGGATATTCCTATTATTTTAGGTACGTTGGGAAAGCTTGATGAACAGGCGGCTAGAGAAGGGGATAGCCTGTATCGGCAATTCCAGGAGAGAGGCGTAGATATCTTTGCGACGGATCGGCCTTTGGAAGCTGCCAAGGTTTTGTACCAGGAATAGGGTAATTTTTTTTGAAAAAAATATTTTCATTTTAAATAACTGATTATCAGTATTTTGTGAATCGTTTTTTAGTTGTGCTTTTGGAAAAGCACAGCAATCTTTATGGAATTTTCATTTTGCTGCGTCCTTTATAGGAACATGTTCAATTGCTTTCGGGCATTATCTACTTTTGCGACATTAGTCCAGTGCAAAGGATTGCGGAGCTTTGTCTATTCGGGATTCGAAAACTGGCGGTCGGCGGCGGTGGCCTGGGCTGGGAACCCACCCCAGTGGTGGAAACTCCATCAAATAATAAATAAAAAAATATAAATAATTTAACCCAAATACAGTAGAAGCCCTTTCACCCTCTCTTCCCCCTCACCCAATCCAAAACCCGAAAGCCCAAAGATCCATACTTTTCCAACTTAAAATAAGGTACCTGTTTCGCCCCAAATTGTCGCCGAACCCGCTCAATCGGTTCAATCATACTGCCCAAAAAATCAAAGCGATTAAGCCCCAATTGTTCCTGACTATATTTGATCGCCTCCCAAGCCAAGAATATCCCTGCCCCGCTATTCCTCAAATTCGGATCATCTCCTGCAAGTAGGTAATAAGCAGCTTGATGGTCCCAAACGAGGTAAACGATTGAGTGAACCCGATCTTGAGCATCTACCGCAAAAAATAGCTTTCTACAATCATGGGCAGCGAGTACTTGATCATAGTGTTTAAAGAAATCGAAAGAAAAGGGGAAAGAGAGTTCTTGGCGCTCAAAACTCTTTTGGCTAATGTCGAATAAAACAGATAAGGGTAAGTCATGGCGAAGTTGAACTTGTTGCTTCGCTTTTTTGAGTTTATTGTTTCGATAGTCAGTGCTAAAATTGGCGAGTACTTGGTCGAGGTCTGCTAAGGGTTCTAAGATGTAGGAATAGGCAGTGCTTTGATCATAACCAGACCAATAAAAGGGGAGCCAATCTTTAAAATCGTAATGACAGCTTTGATAAAAATAGTCGACTTTAGGGATTTGCTCGACCAGGGCTTTGAGCAGCTTTTGGGATTGGCGGGGGCGACGAAAATGGGGGTGCAGATATGGACCCATTGCTTTTCCCAGGTTGGGCATGGTGATGTAAGTAAAAGGACCTCTTTTCTTGAGGTAATAGGGAAGGGCTGCCCTGACTTCCTCTTCATGGGCCACCAGCACGACATCCCAGTCTTCTTTGCCACAAATGACGTCCAAATACCAATCCCTCAAGAATAGGGGAAGGAGTTCAGGACTGCGCTTGCAGAATCGGCGATAAATAGCTTTTTGATGATTTGCTGGCATTTGGATTAATTCAGAACCGCTTGCGAAGATAAGAAACGCGATTGATCTGATTAGGTAAAGGCACAATCGCCATCGCCGTCGTGGATTTGGATGGGTTGCAGGAGGGGGAGTTTATTCATTCCTCGGGAAATGAGATAAGCCCTCTGGAAGGGGCGGCAGCTAAAAAATGGCGCTTTTTGTTTTTGGAAATAGCGATGTAGTACAGGCACATAGGTGGTAAGGATACTGAGTTTTTCTTGGCGCATAAATTGACCAATAAAGTCGCCCACTTCTTTTTCTACATTAGGTAGACAATATAGGTAAGGGACTTTGAGCGCATCGTCGCGAATGGCCAAAAGCGCGAAGGCGACCAATTGATCTGTTTTGGTCAAGCGATAGGCGCGAAATTCGAATCGTTGGGCATAGACAGAGAAGTAGTAGCGGGAGGCATCTGCTTGGGCTTCTTGATCATTGGCCATCCAGGGGTGTTGGAGGAGCCAGTTGAGGTCTTCGCGCTTTCTTTGTAGGAGTTCGCCTTGCTGTAGGTTTTGGATAAAAGTGTAGGTGGAAGAGTCGATTGTTTTGATTTCCTCGGCTACCAGGGGGAGATTGGGATAGCGATGAGTAGCGATGCGAAGATCGTGGAAGAGGTTGAATAGGCCATCTGCAATTTGGAGCAGTGGGCGAATGTAGCGGTATCGGGGATTTTTTTTAGGGAGGAGGAAGGCACTGTTGAGCCTCAGGTAGACCCGCCAACCAGGAAGAGTAACCAGATCGTCGAATAGGCCCATTTTGTCATAGAGGCTTCGAGCTGCTGTGGTGAATTCTGTTGCCAGAAGTCGATTGTCCCAGACCTCAAAGGCATCGCGCAGCATTCTTTTGGCTACCCCTTTGCCTCTAGCCAGCGGGCTTACCCAAATACAGCTCATCCAAGCCACTCGCTCCGCTCCTTTTTGGGTAAACAGCCAATCGGGAATCAAGCCAAGGTAGCCCACCAACCGTCCTTCCAAATATACCAGGATCAAAGCCACATCACTTGCCTCAGCCCTTGGATTAGCGGCCTGGGCTTTGGCCCTGCGTTGGGAAATAGGGATAACTTCCGATTGCTGAAAGGCGGTAGACGCCGTATAAGCCACCAGCCCTTCAATGCGAATATGATCGACTTTTATCATGAATTAATTATTGGCTTACTACTTATATCCTTGTGAAATAGGGTTGGTATATCCAAATCACCTGTTCGCACTCCAATTAATTTTTTTGGGAAAATCCCACTTTACTTTAGGTACACCTCACCTTATCGCTTTATCCTATTCTTGCGAAAAAGGGCTTTGACAAGGTAGTAAAAATACTCAGCAGGGACCAATTTATCCGCATCGTATGCATAGCGCTCCATGGGGTAGCGCTGTAGGTGGCGAGGCGCACTATCTTCTTTTAGTCCTGCACAGCCAAAGGTGAGGTCTGTTATTTTTTCTCGTGCCAGGTAATCAAAAAACGGCTGTTTGACGCCATGATCGCTAAAGGGAAAAGCAAAGCTTTTGAAATTGGGATGAAAATGATCTCTTACGAAATGTACACTTTCCTGGGTTTGATCAATTTGTTGATCCAAAGACAGTTCTTCATACAGGGGGTGATCAATGCTATGTGCCCCAATACTAAAGCCCTGCTGGACTAATGCCTCCAATTGTACTCGACTAAGATAGGGCTGCTTTTCTTTGAGAAAGGCTTCAAAATCGAACTCAAGGGTAGCCGCAATTTGATCCAATACCTCACTTTGATGGAAGCGGATAGACAATAGTTTTTGGCGAATGGTGCTATGGAGGGGCGCAATAGTTTTTAGCTGTTTTTCTATGCGTTTTTGGACGGTTGTACTTGGAGCCTTGCCTTCAATGGCGTCGATTAGCAGACTGGCTTTATAGCGAAAAAATAGGGCTTGGTTATCGACGAAGGCGGAATTAACAAAGACAGTAGCCGCCAGGCCCTTTCGCTTTAAAATGGGCGCAGCGACCTCATATACCTCTTTGAGCCCATCGTCAAAAGACAGCATAAAAGCTTTTGTAGGTAGGGCTTTTCCATGTAGGAGGTGGGCGGCCAGTGTATCCATATCCACAGGTTGAAAGTAGCGGAGGAGGTAATCGAGATCTGCTTCAAACTGCCGAGCTGTTCTAACTTGGTAGAGCGACTGGATATGAGGAAGAGTCTGCTTGCCTTGGACGGCGTGATAGAAAGGTAGAAACAGCCGCTTACCTGTCAGGCGAATTAGCAAGGGAAGCGGAAGCAGACCTGCAAAACGATGTAGTAGACCAAGCAATTCCTGTTTCATCCAATTCTTTCTATTGATTTATTGCAAAGACCTATTGGTACTAGTGCTTTCTGAGGATAATCAGCCCATCTCTTAGGGGGAGCATGACATTTTCGACGCGCGGGTCTTGCTGCACTTTTTGGTTAAAAGCGCGAATGACCTGTGTGTCTCGATCTTGGTATTGGGAATCGGCTACCTTACCGCTCCATAGGACATTATCGGCCAGCAAATATCCTCCTGGGCGGACTTTGTCAATGATTAGGTCAAAATACAGTGCATTATCCTGTTTTCCTGCATCAATAAAAACCAGGTCAAATTGTTGATCCATTTGTGGAATAAGGGTTTTAGCATCTCCTATATGCAATTGGATTTGCTGCTCCATATCTGCTTTGCGAATGTATTTTCGAATCAGGTATTCCAATTCTTCATTGGCTTCTATGGTATGTAGCTGACCCTCTGCTGTAAGTCCTGCTGCCAAACACAGGCTGGCGTAGCCAGTGAATGTTCCAACTTCCAAAATGCACTTGGGCTGGATCATATAGCTGATCATTTGGAGCAATTGACCTTGAAGAGGGCCAGAGAGCATCTGAGGGGCCAGCGTTTTGAGATGGGTTTCTCGTTCCAACTCTTGAAGTACGGTGTTTGGTGCGGTGCTATGCGCCTGGCAATAGCGGTGCAGTCTTTTGATGGTAGAAGTCATAATCACCTTAAAAAATCAGGGCGCAAATTAGCTAATTTATCCTTCTTTTACACGGCTTTTGATAAAAGGATAGCTCAATACGGCAGTAATGATAATGGCGCAGCCCCAATAAAACCCTGAGCTTAATTCTTTGTTTTCCTGAAGCAGTAGCCAAGCCAGGACAATGCCGTAGACTGGTTCTAGATTAACCGTCAGATTGGAGGCGAAGGCAGAGAGGTATTTGAGGGCGCGAAGGGCCAGTACATAGCCCAGAGTCGTACACAAAAGGGCCAGCACAGTGAGATAGGCAAAATCGCTAAGCGTGGGCCAAAAGGCTGCCATTGGGGTAGAGAAAAAGTAGAAAGGCAATATCCCGCTAATCAATAGCCAACCGCTGCCCAATTCCAAAAACGTAATGCTCATCGGATCGGCATCATCTACCAGCATTTTATTAAAAATGGCAAATACGGCTGCTAGTAAGGCAGAGAGTAGCCCAACCCAAACCCCGAGCATCATCCCTACTTCAATATTATTAACTACCAGCAACATACCTGGAATGATGATCAGACCCAAGCCTATTTCATACCATTTGACCGCTTGTCGGCGAATGAGGGGTTCCAGGATAGCGGTGAAAAAGGAGGTTGTTGCCATACAAATCAAACAGATGGAAGCATTGGCATATTTGACCGCCCCAAAAAAACAGACCCAATGCAGAGCAACCAAACAACCGATGCCCATATACTTCAAGATTAAGGTACGTGGAATATTGCGAATGGCTGCTCCAAAACGCGTCAGGAATAGTAGACTGATACAAGTGATGAGTACGCGCCACCACACAACGACGACTGCTGATAATAAGATCAGGTCACCAAGGATGGCCGTAAAGCCAAAAAGTAACACAGCAAAATGCAATTCCAAGTAAGCTCTATTGATGCTATTCATGGACTCGACCACTTCTTGGATTCGTCTGTTTTTGGTTTGGGGCTTGGCACATAAGTATTGTAGTTTCTATTAAGAACGAACAACAATAAGTTCAAAGAATTGTTTTTACTTTTTGGAGTGGAATTCAATCATTTTGATCGGATCAATCCATTAATTACGCCGAGAGATTTTGATCTATTTAAAGTGATTTTTTTTACAAATGTTCCTTTCTTGCAAGCTAAGAAGTAGTTAATGAATGAATAGAGACGGGCGAATTTATGAGGAGGACTCCAATGAATATAAAAGGCAATAATTATATTTGCAGCATACTCAAAAGCTGATTCATCACATCATTAAACTTAACGATTATGACCATCAAAGTAGGGGATAAGGCCCCCAATTTTAGCCTACGGGCCAGCGACAAATCCGAAGTAGCACTGGAGGAGTTTCGCGGAAAAAATGTTGTATTACTCTTCTTCCCTTTGGCCTTCACGGGTGTTTGTACAACTGAGCTTTGCACCATGCGCGACGATATTGGCTCCTACGAGAATTTGGACGCTCAGGTATTGGCCCTTTCTGTCGATTCGCTTTTTGTACTGGAAAAATTCAAAGCAGAGCAAAACTTTAATTTCCCCTTACTATCTGATTTTAATAAGACCGTTTCCAGAGCCTATGGTGCATTATACGAAGACTTTGTGCTGGATATGAAGGAAGTTTCTAAGCGTTCTGCTTTTGTCATTGATAAGGAAGGGACCGTTCGCTATGCAGAGGTTTTGGAATCCGCTGGTGATTTACCAAATTTTGAGGCCGTAAAAGAAACATTAGCCAGCCTGAATTAGTATAATTCAATTATAGTAGCTGATTAGCACATTTTATAGGATTTCAATGACAAAAAATCCAATATTTTGGTTTATTTTAGTGTTCTTAATAGGTTAAGTATTAAAATTTAAGGTTCATGTTGTTTAACCATAGTGTAGAAGAGTTAGAAGAAGTATTACTCGAAGAAGAACTTAGTGATATTGGTGGCCCCTCCCGCTTGATCGTTTATAATGACGATCACAATACCTTTGATTGGGTCATACAGTGTTTTGTCGAGGTGGTCAAACATACTTATGAGCAGTCTGAACAACTATCATTGATTATCCACTTTAAGGGAAAAGCAACGATCAAAACTGCGACCAAGAAAGAATTGAAGCCACTTAAAGATGCTTTAATCGATCGTGGACTTTCAGCGGTTATTGAAGAGGTCGGTGCTTGATGAATATCCTCTATTTTGAGGGCTAAGTGAGGGGGTGATGTCAAATCGCTCCCTCATTTGGTTTTTTATGACACACATTGAAGCAGGTCGAGCCTCGAATAGCTCCTCGCTTTAGATAAATTTTTGAAGGGAAGATGCCGGTCTTTTGGCTCTCAGAAAATGACATCAGTTTTCCTCATCCCGATCTGGCTAATGAGGATGGTATTCTAGCTATCGGCGGTGATCTGTCGATAGACCGGCTTCTACTGGCCTATCAAATAGGTCTCTTTCCTTGGTTCAATCCAGATGATCCTATCTTATGGTGGTCACCAGACCCTCGCTTTGTCCTTTTTCCCAGTGAAATCAAGGTCGCTAAAAGCATGCGCCCTTATTTTAACCAAGGCAAATTTGAAGTAACTTTTGATCGTGATTTTGAAGGGGTGATTCGAGGCTGTCAAGGCAAACGGCGCAAAGGACAGTCAGGTGGGACCTGGATTTCTACCGATATGATTCAAGCTTATGTTCAACTACACCGTCAAGGTTTTGCGCATTCAGTGGAAGTGTGGCAGTCAGGAGATTTGGTAGGAGGTTTGTATGGCGTTTCTTTGGGGAAGGTCTTTTTTGGGGAGTCAATGTTTGCAGAAGTCAATAATGCCTCCAAGTTTGGGCTGATTACCTTAGCAAAGGTATTGGAGAAGCAGGGCTTTTGGTTGATTGATTGCCAGCAGCATACCCTACATTTGGAGCGATTGGGAGGGAGGGCGATTCCTCGCTCAGAATTTTTGAACTATATGCGCAAAAACGAGGCAGAAGAAACACTAAGGGGAAGTTGGGAACAACTGCTCCAAACCGACTGAGTTTTTTTAGAGGCTCAGCATAAAAACAGCAAGATATGCGAATTCTATTTTTTATCGCACTCCTTATCGTGGGGACCGCTTTTAGTGGCATAGAAGAAGAGAAAAAAAAATATCCAAAAGATTATTTTCGTTCGCCAGTGAATCGAAATATCCAATTGGCGGGCACTTTTGGTGAATTGCGGCCCAATCATTTTCATGCAGGTATTGATATCAAAGGAAAAGTAGGGGAAACCATTTATGCAGTAGCTGAGGGCTATGTCGCTCGAATCAAGATTCAGTCAGGGGGTTATGGCAAGGTCCTTTACATCAAACATCCCAATGGCTACACCTCTGTCTATGCCCATTTGCAAAAGATGACCAAGGAACTGGAAGCCTATGTCAAACAATTTCAATACAAACGCGAGTCTTTTGAAGTAGAGCTCTTTCCCTCTCCTGGCCAATTCGCTTTTGCCAAAGGGGAGCCCATTGCTAAGATGGGCGTGTCAGGGCGTTCCTATGGCCCTCATCTACATTTTGAAATTCGCGATACTGAGACGGAAAAACCCATTAATCCACTGCTTTTTGGTCTAAAAGTCGCTGATAATGTCCCTCCCAAATTGCATCAGCTAAAAGCCTATTTCCTCAATGACCGTCGCGAAACGCTACACAGCCAAACCTTTAAGCTGATCAAAACCAGACAAGGATACCGCATCAAAGGCGATACCCTGGAATTGGGGGCTTGGCGAACGGGCTTTGGGCTCAAAGTCTATGACCATATGACTGGTGTGAGCAACTGGAATGGCATATACTCCCTGCAAATGTTTCAGGATAGTGTGGAGGTTTATAGTTTTGAAATGGAAACCTTTGCCTTTAGCGAAAGCCGCTACATCAATGCCCACCTGGACTATGAAGAACAGGTGAGTAAAAAAAGCTATTTCAACCGTTGTTACAGACTGCCTGGAAATCGCCTGACCATTTACCCTGAGCGGATTGATGGAGGCGTCATCCAATTGCATCAAAACAAGAGCAGCGAAATTCGCCTACTGGCCAAAGACCTTGCGGGCAATAGCGCTGAACTCCGCTTTTGGGTAAAGCGCTCTGAGGTCAAAGCGCCCAGGGAAAAGCTATTTACCTATTTTTTACCCTATAATGAAGAAAACCTAATCGAAAACCCTTCGCT
>JBCBDH010000075.1:0-15282 GCA_038529855.1 Bacteroidota bacterium
TTGGAGAGTGGAAAGGTAGCAGCAGCAGGACTGGATGTTTTTGAAAATGAGCCTACGCCTAAAAAAGCGCTGCTCGAACATCCAAATGTATCCCTTAGCCCACATATTGGGGCTTCTACTACAGAGGCACAGCGCAATATTGGTCTGGAACTGGCCAATCAGATGATTGACTTTTTTGGGAAGTAGAAGCGAGATCGCTGCGCTGCGAGATCGTTTAGCTTCGCGGGGGCGAAGCTGAACTGCGAGAAGCGAGACTTTTCAGGGAGCATAAAAAGCAAAGCTTTTTATGCTCTTTATCGTATTCACCATCTTCTCGCAGCGCAGCGGTCTCGCAGTAGCACTTGTGCTACGATCTCACTTCTCGCAGCGCAGTGATCTCTCCCCTAAAAATCAATCAATTCAATCTCAAATAGCAATACAGCATTAGGGGGAATGGCTCTTCCAGCCCCTCTAGCGCCATAAGCCAAAGCAGAAGGGATGATAAAAGTCCCTTTACCCCCCCTTTTCAGCATAGGGATCGCCTCTTGCCAACCTTTAATCACGCCCCCCAATTTAAAATCTAGGGGTTTTCCTCTTTCCACAGAAGAATCAAAGACATTTCCATTTAATAATTTACCCGTATAATGGGCTTTTACCTTATCACTTGCCGTTGGCGAAGCGCCTTCACCAGGCATTTCTATATTGTAATGAATACCAGATTCGGTCATTTTGTAGTTGGTCAGGCCATTATTAGCTAGGTATTCTTTTATGACTTCCTGATCTTTAGCGGCCTGCCGTTTGGGCATTTCGCTGGCATCGAAAAAGTCAATAAGCTCGATATCAAAACTCAATACTGTATTGGGTTTGATCGTTCGACCAGCGCCTCTTTCTCCATAGGCCAATTCAGAAGGAATGAAAAAGCGACCTTTGCCTCCTTTTTTCAACATAGGAATTGCTTCCTGCCAACCTTTGATCACGCCACTCAGCTTAAATTCAAAGGTTTTGCCTCGCTCTACGGAAGAATCAAAAACCGTATCGTTGAGCAGTCTTCCGTGATAGTGGGCTTCGATGATGTCGCTTTTTGTTGGAAAAACCTCCCCCACCCCAGGGTTTTCTATCAGATAATAGATACCAGATTCCGTAGATTGGATATCCAGCTCCTTGTCGATGGCATACTGGAGGATCTGATTTTTATCTTTTTCTGCCTGACTTTCTGGATTTTCAATTAATTCCTTTTTTAGGGATTTAACATATCGTGGGGTACAGCTTTGGAAGGCCAAAACGGCCAGAAAGAGCAATGGGATGATTTGCTTCATGTTAAAATAATTTGATCAGTTATTGATTATCTAAATGGTTAAAATACTTCGAGTAGTTCTACATCAAAACGCAAAACAGCGTTTGGAGGTATAACGGGTGGATAGCCTTGAGCGCCATAGGCCATTGCGGAAGGCACCAACAAAATTATTTTTCCTCCTGGTTTGATCAACGGAATCCCTTGTTGCCAGCCTGGAACGACTTGTCGCAGGTTAAAATCAAGTGGTTTACCGCGTTTGTAAGAGGAATCAAATTCGCTCCCATCCAATAATTGACCTTGATAATTGGCTCGAACCTTTGAATTGATGGTAGGGGCAGTCCCCTCGCCAGGTCGAATGATTTGATAATACATGCCCGAACTCAGGGACTGAACATCCAGCTCCTTGTCAATCGCGTAATTGATGATGAGGTTGCGATCAATATCAGCTTGACTTGTGGGATTAGCGACCAGACTAGACGAGAGGCGACCAATGAGGTCATCCTCACTGACTTTGGAAGCAGCATCTCCTGATTGATCAGTGCTGGCGGAATTATTGCTACAAGCCAAGCCCAAAAAGAGGCCAGATAGCAGAAGAATTGTTGAGGTAAAATGATAAAGCTTCATAATAAATACAGTTATAAGGATAATTGGGGCAAAGGTACACATTAACCAAGACTATTATATCCGACGGCTGGAATAATCCTTGGCATGATTATCGCCTTTAGATGAGAAAAAATACCTGTAATGCCTAAAAGCAGGTAGACCAATACATAACCTTTCCTATCTCCACTATTCTCCCTTTGTTATCCTCCCTTTTGTTCATTCTCCCCGATTGTACAACAGACTTTCTTTTTAAGATTATACCATGAAAATACATTTACGTCTACCTTTATTTTTATTGTTTGTATTTTTCAGCCTTTCGCTAAGCGCGCAAGATATCCACTTGTCCCACATTCATGCTTCTCCAACTGTATTAAATCCAGCTATGACCGGTCTTTATAAGGGAGACCTACGCCTGATTGCCAATACGAAAAGTCAGTGGCAAAGTGTAACCAATGGTTATAAAACGGTGGTGGGTTCTGCGGATATGAAAGTAGCCGTCCGAGAAAATGGCGATGTGATAGGAGGGGGTATTCAATTATTTTCTGATCGAGCAGGAGATTTGGATTTTACCACTCGCTCGGTGTCCCTTAGCACGTCTTATTTGAAATCGCTTGATAATTCAGGGCTCAATATGTTGGCTGTGGGTTTGCAGGGTGGTTTTGTGAATAATAGTGTTGATTTTTCAAAAATTGTGGCTTTTGATATGGAGCCAGCTATAGCAGAGGGCATCAATAATCAAGTAGGTTATTTTGATATTTCTGGAGGTATTAGTTGGTTCTATGGCTTTAATCACAACCACTCCATTCACATTGGATTGAGTGCTTTTCATCTCAACAAACCAGATGTTTCCATACTGCGCGACAATTCAACAGATGCGGGTGTAGCCCTGTACCGAAGATTTGTCATTCATGGCGGAAGTGACTTCCGTTTGGGCCGCAAGTCTTTTCTAAAACCCAGTTTTATGATTTCAAATCAGGGGCCCCACAGAGAGTTTACGGTAGGAACTTTTTGGAAGTACCTGACCTTTAAGCGCTACAGCAATAATCCAGGAGCAGCCCTTTATGTAGGGGGTTGGTTGCGTTGGCATTTTGAAAAGAACTTCTCTGGAACAGATGCTATTATTGCAGCGGTCAGGCTTGATTTAGAGGATCTTTTCTTCACTTTTTCCTTTGATTTAAACATCTCGACTTTATCCAATGTCTCCTACGGGAGGGGAGGTCCAGAGCTATCTATCGTAAAGATTCTGCACTTTAACAGAAGCAGCAAGCGTGCACACAAAGTAGAATGTCCAGACTTTTAATAGAAACAGTTTAATAGTAGTATTCGATAAACCCGTTTAGTCGCTATGTCACTAAATGGGTTTTCTTTTTATTCAAATCATTTTATTTCTAATAGATTGGTATAGGATTTGATTCTTCACTATAGCACTCCACCCAGGCTAATAGATTCAGTATATCAATTATTTATTCCTTTTTCAATGTCTCGTCAGATGTTGAACAGGACAACTATTAAATCCATTTACCAATGAGAGAACGCTTCCTTGTACCTGCAATTATATTTTTTCTTCTCGGGTTTTATTACAGTACACCCATCCAAGCTCAGCTCTATTACGAGCAGATGATCTTTGATGGTCAAGGCCAACCCCAATTGAGCAATCCTTCCTCAGTTGCAGTCAGTCCAGATGATCAGCACGTCTATGCTACTTCAAATACGGGCAATGCCATCAACATATATTCCAGAAACCAACAGACGGGAAACCTAGATTTTGTCAATGCCATTACGAATGGGCAGCAAGGGGTATCTGGTTTGAACAGTGCTTATGCAGTGGTGGTAAGTCCAGACGGAAATCACGTTTATGTGGTGGCTAATGAAAGTGATGCCATTGTTGCTTTTTCGAGAAATGTTAGCACAGGAGACTTAACTTTTGTAGCCTCTTACTTTGATAATATTGATGGGGTTGATGGAATAGATGGAGCAGTCTCCATACAGCTCAGCCCAGATGGAAATCACGTTTATGTTGCTGGACCAGATGATAGTGCCCTTGCCATTTTTTCAAGGAATGTCTTGGATGGTACTTTGGATCATATCGGTATGCAGAAAAATATGGTAAATGGGCTTGATAAAATGAGTTATCCCAGTCATTGTACGGTCAGCCCAGATGGTCAGTTTGTTTATGTAACGAGCTATGATGATCTGTCTATTGTTTGTTTTGAGCGCAATGCCAATACGGGGATGCTCACAATGCGTTCTGTTGCCATTGAGGGAGAAAACGGGGTGACGGGTTTGTTTGGTGGTCCCAATCATGTTCACATTAGTGAAGATGGAAAGAATGCTTACTGTGCAGGTGTTGACCTTGGCACTTTGGTGGTCTTCTCTAGAGACGAGCAGACAGGTGCCCTCTCCTATTTGGAAATGCATAGCGATGATATGCTGGGAGTGGATGGAATTGGAGGGGCTATTAGCATTATGAGTAGTTCAGATGGAAACCAAGTTTATGTTTTGGGAGCCTATGATGAGGCGATTGCTGTTTTTGATCGCAACACAAGTTTAGGTACCTTAAGCTTTAACTCCCAATTACGAAATGGCATTGATGCGGATGGACTTTCTAATCCTGTATCAATGATGATGAGTAAAGATGATCAAAACATCTATGCCGCTGGCTATTTTGGCGATGCACTAGTCGTTTTTGATCGCAATGATAACACAGGAAATCTAGCTTTTAAATATAAAGAAGTCGCTGATGCAGATGGTGTTGACGGATTAGGTGGTGCCAATGCGGTTTCTATCAGCCCAGATGGCAAGCACGTGTATGTTACTGGCAATGGGGACAATGGTATGGCTGTTTTTAGTCGAAATGAGGTCAGCGGAGGATTGGATTATCTGGAAGTCCACAAGGATGGTTTGTCTGGAGTAGATGGAATGAAAGGCGTCAACTGGGTATATGTGAGTCCAGATGGTAAAAATGTCTATACGACTGGTTTTTGGGATCACTCCATCTCTGTATTTTCCAGAGATGAAACGAGTGGTGAACTCACCTTTATGGAATTTGAAAAAGATAATAATAACGGTGTAGACGGATTGAATGGAGCCAATGGGATTGTGGTCAGTCCAGATGGTAAAAATTTGTATTCCAGTGCCTTTTGGGAGCATTCTCTAGCTGTATTTGACCGAAATGCGGATGGTTCTATCGAATATGTTACCCGTTTTAAGGATGGGACTGGTGGTGTAGATGGGCTCTCTAGAGCGACAGCCGTTGCTATCGATCCAGATGGAAAGAATGTATACGTCAGTAGTAGTTTTGACAATGCCGTAGCGATGTTTAGCCGTGATGAGACAACAGGGGCGCTAACCTATATGGGCCTGATGAAAGACGGCGTTGGTGGTGTAGATGGTTTGAGGGGAGCGAGTAGCCTGGCGGTTAGCCCAGATGGCAAGCAGCTCATTGCTACTGGCCCCACTGATAATGGTTTCGCTGTTTTTGATCGCAATACGACAGATGGAACGCTAACCTTTACTACATTCATCCAAAACGGGGTGGACGATATTGGGGGACTGGAAAGAGTGAGTCGTGTGGTTTATTCTCCTTTTGGTAGTCATGTGTATACTACTAGCCCCATAGAGCATGCAACCGTTGTTTTCAATCGCAATGTCAATGATAATGAATTGACTTTTGAGAAGATGCAGATCAATAATGTGGATGGGGTAAGCGGTATTGATGGAGCAGGTGGTCTGGCCATCAGTAATAGTGGTCGTCATATCTATGTGAGTGGGACCAATAGCAATGCAGTAACGACCTTTAGCTGTACCTATCTATTAGAAATGAATGAAATGATTTGTGAAGGCGACAGCGTTATGGTTGGACTAAGTGCTTATAAAACTTCAGGTACTTTTAGAGATACTTTTGGCTTTGGTGGTAGTTGTCAGACGGTCGTTGCGCTCGATCTCGAAGTGCAAGCCAAGAACTATACCCAGTATGCCGCCATTTGTCAAGGCGACAGCTACGAATTCAATGGCATGACTTATACTACTGCAGGAAGTTTTGATGCCAATATGAGTTCTTCTATGGGTTGTGATAGTATTGTCACCCTGGTACTCGAGGTAGCTTCCTTTTTTAATAATGAAGTGGAAGAGGTCGCCATTTGTCAAGGAGAGGTCTATGAATTTGGTACAGATATGTTAACAGAAGCAGGTAGTTATACCAAGACCTTCACCGCAGTGGGTGGATGTGACAGCACGGTTACCTTAAACCTCAACCTACTGGAACGCAATGATATTCAAATGGTAGAATACATATGTGAAGGTGACTTCTTTGTCTTTGGAACCAATAACTACATTAATCCAGGGGTCTATACCCAATCCTTAATCAATAGCAAGGGTTGCGATAGTTTGATTACCCTGGATCTGCGGGTGCTCACTACGGATGAGCCCAATACCATCGAAGAAAGCATTTGTGCAGGAGAGGTTTTCAATTTTGGTAATAATACTTACAACTTGCCTGGTAGCTATCCAACGACTTATACGACCAATAGTGGATGTCAGGTGGATGTGACTTTAAACCTCAGCGCCAAATCCGCACCCAAAATAGAATTAACCGAATACATCTGTGATGGCGATACCTATACTTTTGAAGGCAATGTCTTGACAGACGCGGGCACCTATGTAGAGGTCTACGCTGCCAGTAGTGGATGTGATAGTACCATTACCCTAAACCTGGTGGTGAATCCAAGTGGAGCGGAAGAGGAGGTGACGACGACCATTTGCGAAGGGGAAAGCTACGAATTGGGTGGAATTATCCACAGCACTACAGGGGTCTATGAAGCCATTATGACGCCTCAAAATGGATGTGGAGATAGTGTCGTCACGCTCAATCTAACTGTAGAACCCGCAACAGATATGATCGATGCGATGATCTGTGAAGGTGAGGTTTACACCATCGAATCGACAACTTACGATCTGACGGGTACCTATACACAAATGATCCAAAATGCCTCAGGTTGCGAAACAGAGATTACGCTTAACTTAATGGTTAATGCCAGAGTAGAAGATAATATTGATGCTCGAATTTGTGCTGGTGAAGTGTATGTAGTTGGTGGCCAAGGCTATACCCAAAGTGGAACTTATACGACTAAGCTACAAACCAGTGTAGGATGTGATAGTGTGGTATTTTTAGAACTGGTGGTCACGGACCCAATAAATGTCATTTCCAGTATTACCAATAATTCGGGAAGAAATGATGGAGCGATTGATATCAGTGTCTTTGGTGGCACCCAACCCTACAGCTTTAGCTGGAGTAATGGTAAAGAGAGTGAAGATATCGAAAATCTCTCTCCAGGTAAATATTCCGTCACCATTACTGATGCAGACGGTTGTTGGATGACCGAAAGTTTTGAAGTGAGCTTTAGTACCAATACGACCTTTGTCGACGGCATTGATTTTCGGGCAAGTCTATCGCCTAATTTGATCAGTCGCGGAGCAATTAGCCAACTGTTGATTGAAAGCGATGAGGTACAGCAGATGGAAATTCGTGTACTGAATGCCAATGGCCAATTGCTTGAGGAAAGACAATTGACCAATCAAGTGGGTAGCCAAACCTATGAAATAACGGCACCGCTAGTCCCAGGAATGTACTTTGTCGTCATGATCAATAACAAAGGGCAATACCACAGTTTGCCTATGATCGTACAGTAATATAGAACAGCAGAAACAAAGGCCCGAATCTTCTTAAGTGAAGGTTCGGGCTTCTTTTTTAGGCGTTTATTTCATCAAAAGATATTTTATATAAAAATTACCAATTTTGGGGTATGCGCCGTAGGCTATTTGCCTTTATCTTTGTAGTGTAATTATTGAAGAGCAGAGGCAGGCTGGAAAGAACGAACAATTTTTGACCAAAACTTACACCACTTACATCAGGCTTTCCCCTTAAGCAAAACTCACTTGTCCGTTCCATCCCTCTCCATTTTTGTCCAATCTGATTTTTTTGGGGTATGTGCCTTAGCGGGCCATGCTGTTTTAAAAAGCTGAGTCTACAAAGGATTTGGCCCTACATCACTATTGAGCAAAACCTACAGGAACATGCAAATGAGATACTTATTCGCATTCGCCCCCCTAATGCTATTGTGTTTGTTAAATAAAAAAGTTGAATTCCCCAAATCAATCACTGCTGTCTCCAACAATATAGCGACTGTGGATCAGGAAAAGCCAGTGCCAGTTTGTATCTCTTCTGTTCAGCTAAGTCTAATGGAAGTCACTGGAACAGTAACCATAAGTGCAGATGAACTAGAGGCGGGTTTAAGTCGAGACAATAGCAGTCAGTACCAAGCTTTACAATTTTCCTTTTCATCCAATACAAAAGATCAACTACGCACTTTTGATTGCCACGACCTGGGCAAACAGTATATCGACCTATGGGTAACTGATGAAGCGGGCAATCAGGATTTCTGTCAAACAGCGATTTACATCAGCGATAAATACCGCACTTGTGGTATTACGCGGCAGTCTTCCACACTGGCGAGTGCACACTAAACGCAGCCCGATCATATGACAACATCCTTTCCCTCTCCCCCCCCCTTTTTTTTACATGGGAGTAGAGGGAATGTTAAGAAATAATTGATAGATTTTCCTTAGTTTACTTATGATTTTAGAGGTGGCTTCTTTCCAAGGAGCCACCTTTTTTTATCGGCCATTGAAAAAGATGAACTGAAATCCAAAGTGCATAAAATCATCCACTACATCAGATGGACTGCTGGCATTTTCCAACTCATTGCTCAATTCCTGAAGGTTGTAGCTGCCCCAGGGAATTTTTACATATGGGCGAAAACAAATGGAAAGGCTATTGTATTTGGGCGTTTCAAAACTGATGTAGAAACGACTGGTCAATTGGTTGTCTCTGACGAGGGTATTTCGATCTCCGCTGCTGCTTTCGCGCCAGCGCATGTGAAATCGCTCCAAGTCTATACTTGCCCCAATATGTATAAAGCCAAAGCGACGATTTGCTCCTATCGAAAAACCGTTGAACTGATAAAAAAGCTGTCGATGCTGCGTAGTGGTGCCTATGGCGGGGTCTTGGCCTTCTGCTTTTGAGTTTTGAAACAGGTTGTAGAGGGAAAATTCTAAATCCACCCATTCCAATTCATACCTGGCCCCCAATTGGATGCCTTGAAAGAAACGAAATTCATCAAAGCGCTTGTCCAGCCAATCGCGCTCCTCATTAAAAGTAGTCAGCAGGCTATTGAGATTTGCTGGATTGGTGAAAGCCGCATCATAGGCAATTTTGATATTAACCTGGGCTTGTAGCGCTTGCATCATCATCAAAGCAAACAAGCAAATAAGCAATCGGCGGGAGTACATCAATATCATGCAAAAGGCTTTATTGCTGCAAAGGTGCTCAATAATTCTATAATATCATAAAAGCGGGAACAGCTTATTCTTTTGTTCCCTTTTCATAGATAATCGACTCACCTTGTACTTGCAAAATATTATATATTTCTTCATATTGCCCCATATTTCGAACCGCCCTCACTTATGGCCAAGAAAAAGCAGTCTGCAAAAAATAATCCCTCCAAGCAAGTCGCTCCCCAGGCAGCGCCCAATGCATCAAAGACCGATCAAGTGCTAGCCCCCTCTCCCCATTTTGGTTGGCACTTTTGGAAGAGCAATGGCATAGCCGCGGCCCTACTCTTTTTATTATCCTTTGTCCTGTATATCGCCACACTCAATTTTGAATATGTCTTGGATGATCAAATGGTGCTGACAGATAATCAATTTGTCAAAAAAGGCTTTTCTGGGATTGCGGAAATTATGACCACAGAAAGCTTTACTGGCTATTTTGGGGAGCAGAAAGACCTCGTAGTTGGTGCGCGTTATCGCCCCTTATCCATAGCGACTTTTGCCATCGAACACCAATTCTTTGGAGAAAACTCAAGCCTTAGCCATTTTATCAATATTGCGCTTTACGGCCTGACGGGTCTATTGATCTTTCGATTGATCAGTTTGTTTTTCCCCATTCGAGAGGAGGATCAGTGGTATATGACCATTCCCTTTCTCACCGCTTTGCTGTTTATTCTCCACCCCGTTCACAGCGAGGTGGTGGCCAATGTCAAAGGGCGTGATGAAATCCTATCCTTAATAGGGGCTTTAATTAGTATGTATTGTGCCTTTCGCTATTTGTACAGCGATCGTGCTTACTGGCTGCTGGCTTCGGCTATCGCTTTCTTTTTGGGCTTATTGGCCAAAGAAAATGCCTTGACCTTTTTGGCGGTACTGCCGCTAAGTATGTATTTTTTCTCCAAAGCCACTTGGTCAAAGATCGCTTGGTCGACCCTACCTTTGCTCTTGGCTAGTCTACTCTACCTCTATGTTCGCTACAGAATCATTGGTTATTTCTTGAGCAATGGAACGGAGATTACTGATATTATGAATAATCCCTTTTACGGATTGAGTGTAGGGGAAAAATTTGCTACGGTTTTCTATACCCTTGGTCTATACATCAAACTCCTGTTTTTTCCCCATCCTCTGACTCATGACTATTATCCCTATCACATCCCCATCATGGATTGGGGGCAGGTGGGCAGTATTTTTTCGCTCCTGCTCAATGTGGCGCTGGGCGGATTAGGGCTTTGGGGCCTTTTGAAGAAGCGGGTATGGGCCTTTGGTATTCTGTTTTACTTCATTACCCTTTCCATTGTCTCCAATATCCCCTTTACGGTGGGCACCTTTATGAATGAGCGCTTTATCTATATTCCCTCTCTTGGTTTTTGTCTGATTATGGCTTGGCTGCTCGCCAAAAAGATTCCAGAGCTGGTGGGTGAATCACAAAATCTGCTGAGTGCTGGTCTGTTGGGGCTTTTTGTTTTGGGATTTGCTGGAAAGACCATTAGTCGCGTACCAGATTGGAAAAATGCGCTCAGCTTAAACCAAGCAGCCATCAAAGTATCCAAAGGCAGTGCTAGGGCCAATTGTTTTATGGGCACGGCATTGTTTGAGGAATACCGAAAGGAGACCGATCCAAAGCTTAAAAATGAGCTACTGGATCAAATCAATTTTTACATCAATCGCTCGCTGCAAATCAATCCAAGTTATGGTTCAGCGATGACCATGAAGAGCGGTATTGTAGCAGAAAACTACAAACGCGATCAGGATTTGGATAAGCTCCTGGCCGAATTCACCAAACTGCTGCGCCTCAATCCCAATTTGAGCTTTATTGATGAATACATCGTTTATCTTACTGATCGAGCTGATCCACAAAAGCTGGCCGATTTCTGCTACGAAAATGGGGTTTACTTTGCTCGAGAGTTAAAATCGCCTAATCTGTCTTTAAAATATCTCCAAAAATATGGTCTCCAAGTGGCGCCCAATGATCGTCGACTGAATGAAGCAGTTGGGGAAATTTATCAGCGGCTTGGAAAGGAGGAAGAGGCGCAGTATTATCTTCAAAAGGCGCAGTAATGGGAGGCCGCTGGCGCTGCGAGAAGCGGGATCGTTTCTTGCTACGCGCGAAACTGCGAGACTGCTGTGCTGAGAGATCAAGCCGTTACGTCAACCTAGAAAAGCGAATTGAGCCTTTGACTCCATTCGCTTCTCGCTTCTCCAAATCCTTTTTCCTCTCACCGATTTTCAATCACAAAATAAATTATCTTAATACATAAAAACATACACATCAGCTCATTAAACCTTGATTAGCTTGTCACAGGAGTTCATAAAACACATTTTGTTTTAAAAAATGTTTTAAGTCGTATTGTTATTTAAAACTTTTTGTTTTAATTTTACACTTGCAAGAACAATTCAATCAAGGTAACATGGAAAAGCAAGTGTCCACAGCGAGGGTTTTACAGTACATCAAGCAAAACTGGTTTCAGCTCAGTCTACTCGTATTGATATTGGTAGTTTTTTTACGGAAGGATTTTAGTTTTTCCATCAATCTGAACAGCCCAGAAGAACCCAGGAAAGAGGAGCGCAGTAATCATCCATCGCCCGCACAAAAGGCAAAGAAAGAGCCTTTGCTGACGGAGAAAGTGGCCAAGACAACTCAAAAGAAGACCAGCACATCTATTTTAGATCGTTTTGAACTGCCTTTTATTGGTAGCGGTCAGACCAGTACTAAGAAGAGCGAGCTGGCACAGGTGGCGGAATCGATAAAGATTGCTTACATCAAACGCTTTGCCCATGTCGCGCAGAGCGAGCAAAAGAAATTTGGCATTCCAGCCTCCATTATCCTTGCCAATGCCCTTCATCACAGCTTTGCAGGGCAAAGGGATATGGCCATTAGGGGCAATAATCATTTCGCTATTCCCTGTACGATTGATTGGGTAGCTGCCAGTGGTAATTATCAGGAATCCTGCTATCGCCATTATGAAAATGCCTGGATGAGCTTTAGAGACCACAGCATGTACTTGCAAAACGAGCCTTTTTCCGATTTATTCAAATTGGGAGCAAAGGATTACAAGTCTTGGGCTCGCGGCTTGGAAGCGCGTAAATTTTCAGATTTTGAGTACCTATCTAAGTCCTTACTTCACCTAATCGAGCAATACGAGTTGTACCGTTTTGATCAGTAAGCGCTCCTGATTTTTCAAAATAGCCTTGGTTTAAATAAACACTAGTGGGTTTATTCGTGTACGCCATCATACTTCATCTTGTAGTAGTGAACCCCCGCACCGTAAACCCAGCCTGAATGTCCTTTGGCGTGTTTGACCTTGATCCAGGGCTCGTCAGCGACCACTTTACCCATGTTGATTTGTTGGGTGGTATCAGTCACTTCATTGAGGAAAGTTACTTCTTCATAGAGTGGGAGTCTCATGATGATTGCGCTTTCTAGCGAAGGTCCTGAGCGCATGTTTAACCCATCTATCGTGACAAACAAGGTAGTACCAGACTCTTGAATTAAGGCATTGGTATTGGCTATTGTGTTATTGGCAACAGGCGTAGTGGCAAGGGCATTGCTATCTAGCTGTTTTTGTGGCAGTACGGGTAGCTTATATTCGCTTTCCCCCTCTTCGGAGGAGGCGTTTTCTCCCTCTTCACTTTGTGCAGTCAAATTACTGCCATCTGCAGACCATTGCTCTTCGTACATAGATCGAGTAGCACTGCATTTTGACATGGCCCAAACGATAAAGCTTAGAAAAAAGACACCAACGATCAATATTTCGATTCTTGGTAGTAGACCTTTCTTTTTGCTACTCATGATATTCTTTTTTATGGAAAAGAGTGGATCTTTAGCAAATGAGCTATAAAGATGCTTGGCAAATAATCGGCAAATTAATTAATTTTCTCAACCTGTGCCAAATACCCTTGTGGTAGTTGGTTGATCTCTTAATTGGATGAAAGAAGATTTGCTGTATAAAATTGCGATCACCCGCATTGAAAAAGTAGGTGTAATTACGGCCAAGAACCTGGTCAGCTATTGTGGTGGTGCCAGAGCGGTATTTGAAAGTACTAAAAAAGCTTTGGTCAAAATTCCTGGTATTGGACCTCAAATTGCCAATAGTATTCTTCGTCAGCAGGCGCTGATCGAAGCGGAGCGAGAGCTGGACTTTATCGAAAGCCATCAAATTCAGGCGCTCTTTTTTCTCGATGAGGACTATCCAAAACGACTAAAGCAATTTCACGATTGTCCCATTATGCTGTATTATCGAGGGCATGCTGACCTCAATCATCCCAGGGTAGTAGCCATTGTCGGCACCCGAAAACCCAGTGAATATGGGAAGAAAGTCTGTAGGGAATTGATTGAGTCGCTACTGCCCTATCAAGCCTTGGTTATTAGTGGATTAGCTTATGGCATTGATATTTTAGCCCATCGCAAATGCTTGGAATGGGAAATACCGACCGTTGGTGTACTCGGCCATGGCTTGCAGCTGGTTTATCCTGGTGCACATCGCTCCACTGCTCAAAAAATGGTCGCGCAGGGTGGTTTACTCACAGAGTTTGGTAGTGACCAGGGGCCAGAAAGAGAGCATTTTCCCATGCGCAATCGAATTATTGCAGGGCTATGCGATGCGCTGGTAGTCGTTGAGACAGGGCGAAAAGGCGGTTCGATGATTAGTGCAGAAATGGCTTATCAGTACCATAAGGATGTCTTTGCCTTTCCCGGTCGAACTATTGATCAAAATAGCAAGGGCAGCAATCAATTGATTAAATCCCATAAAGCTGCCCTTATTGAAAGCGGGCGAGATATCGCTTTTGTGATGCGGTGGGAAGAGCTGGATCAGCAAAAGACCATCCAAAAACAGTTTTTTGTAGACCTTGCCCCTGAAGAGCAGCAAATCGTCAATCTCTTATTAGAGAAAAAAGTGGCAAGTATTGATCAATTATCAGGAGCTTTTCAGCTTAGCGCCAGTCAGTTAGCCGCACTTTTGCTACAACTTGAGTTCAAAGGTGTACTCAGAAGCCTTCCAGGGCAGCGCTACACCCTTTGTAAATAGCGGCGATCTCACGAGTAAACGTCTCTCTGATAAAATACCCTGAGAATGACAATTTTTGCCCTAGAGGTGGCTCTACCAATAAATTAAATGTCATAGCGTATTAAACAATAGAAAGTTTTTCGGTGATTTCTAAAATTTACTGACCTTTGGGTCTTGTGAGTAGGCTTAACTACTGTCCACTTTTGAAATCGAGAGGTAATTATATCAAAGTGGGAATAGTCTTTCAAGAAACATAGGATCATGAAAAATATACGCTACCTTATTTGCTTATTACTCTTTGTTGCCTGTACACCAAAAGAGGCGATTAAGACAAGCAAAACACTACCACCATCCAAAGTCATCACACCAAAATCCCCTATCAAAAAACCCAAGAACATCATACTGATGATTGGAGATGGGATGGGTTTGACGCAGATTACCGCAGGTATGTACATCAATGGCAATAAGCTGGCACTGGAGGAGTTTCCCATTGTAGGGCTGCATAAATCTCATTCAAGTAGTAGTTTGATTACGGATTCGGCAGCTGGAGCTACCGCTTTTGCCTGTGGCATTAAAACCTATAATGGTGCCATTGGAGTTGATCCAGATACTATTGCCCATCAGACGATTTTGGAAGAAATGGAAGACAAAGGCTTTCACACGGGGCTGATTGCCACCTCGACTATTGTGCATGCGACTCCTGCTTCCTTTATTGCGCATCAGAAAAGCCGGAAGATGTATGAAGCCATTGCCGCTGATTTTTTAAAGACCGATATCGATCTCTTTATTGGTGGTGGCAAAAAATATTTTGATCGACGGGAGAAGGACGACAGAAATTTGTATCGAGAATTAGAAGATAAAGGCTACTTCGTCAGCGATTATTTTGAGAGGGACTTTGATAAAGTGACCATTCCAATGGATCAAAAATTCGCTTATTTCACAGCAGATAGTGATCCTGTGCCTGCTGCTCAAGGTCGGGAGTACCTTGCTAGAGCCAGTAAAATTTCAGCAGAG
>JBCBDH010000076.1:0-15021 GCA_038529855.1 Bacteroidota bacterium
GTTTTTTAGTCGATGGGCTTTTGGATCAATGGGCATCTGTATACAAAAACGACTGCCACTCCCCTCTTTGCTTTCCACCCAAATCTTTCCACCCAAAAAATCCACGATCTTTTTACAAATGGCCAAGCCCAGACCCGAGCCCTTGTAGTGGTCGCGGGTATGCAAACGCTTAAACATATGGAAAATCTGATCTTGGTATTCTTGTGCAATGCCAATCCCATTGTCCTCTACCATAAATAAATGATGCTCGCCTTGGTCGATATAACGGACCCTGACAGTTGGCAGATCGCTATTATTGTATTTGATAGCGTTTTCGATTAGGTTTTTAAACAGCAGATAAATCTGAGATTCTTTGGAATAAATTCGCGGTAGCAGTTCAAAGTAGATGGCGGCATTCTTTTCTGCCAACATTTGCCCCAATGCCATTTCAACCTGTCTGATAATTTTGACCATCTCCACATCTTCAAAACTCACATTGGTATGCCCAATCCGCGAAAACTCCAATACATCCTCAATCAGGATATTCATCTGCTTGGCATTATTAATCACAAATTCCAGATAATCCCTTGTGGTATCGTCAAAAGTCCCTCCTACCCGTCGGTCAATCAGTTTGGAAAAGCTGACAATATTTCGCAGCGGCTCCTTCAGATCGTGAGAAGCAATGTAGGCAAAGCGCTCAAGCTCCGTATTTGACTTGATTAGAGCAGCATTGGAAGTCTCTAGCTCCGCTGTACGGTTTTTCACCTCATCCTTCAACTGCCGATTATAAGCGAGCTTTTGCCGAAAAGCGACAAACAAGGCCAGGGCCAAACAGCTGACCAAAAGCAAACCCAGAATAGTCGCGACAGCAATCGTATTTCGGTTTTTCAGTACGACATCCTGCCGCGCCTGCTTCTCTTTGAGCAATTGATTTTCTGTCGCTTGCTGAGTCATTCTAAAACTGGCCTCCTGCTCCGCTATTCGCTGAGCGAGCGATTCGTTGACAATGCTGTCCTTTGATTCTTGAAAAAAAACATGATAGCGATAAGCTTTTTCATACTGCCCTAATCCCGCATAGGCTTCTGAGAGGCTTTTGTGCAAATCGGGAACCAAGTCGCGAATCTGATGCTTTTCCACCAAATTCATAGACTCCTGTGCATAGCGAACCGCATTGTCATAATCCTCCATCTTATTGTAGATCTCTGCAAGAGCACCAAAAGCATACGGCACCATGTCCTCATTGCCGATCTCCATGTAATATTGGGAAGCGCGTTGTGCATTAGACAGGGCTAATTCAACATTGCCTTTTTCGCTCTGTACTTGTGCCATGCCCATCAGCATATGAGCAGTATTGAATTTATCCTCGTGCTTCATAGCAATCTCCAAACCATCCTGATAGTAGGCCAATGCTTCATCGTACTTTTCCTCTTTTTCCAGTATAGCGCCAAGACTGCTGTAAGACATACAGATCGTCTCATAATCATTGGTAGCCTTCCCCAATGCAGCAGCCCTTTCGAAATAGCTGGCCGCTCTTTCTTTTTGCTCCATTTTCTCATAGAGGATACCAATATTGAAATTGCCGATACTCAGGGATATGGTATCGCTAATTAGTGCAGAATACTTCAAACCTTCCAGATAGTGCTCCAATGCCTTGACCAAATTTCCCTTCTCATGGTGGTAGATGCCAAAGACATTAACTGCACTGGCCATTGTCTTTTGATCATTGATCTCAGCGGCTGTATCATAGGCTTTCTGTCCATAATCATAGCTAGCCTCCAAATGGCCTTTGTACAAACTAGCCACTGCTAAATAATAAAAGGATTTGGCTCTGCCCTTGGGGTAGTCCAAGACATTGGATAGGGCAAGCGCTTGTTTGGTATAATCTTGCATTTTATCGACATCTACTCTGGAATATTCCCAGCTGATATCGTGTAATAACTTCACCTTAGCCGTATCCTCGGCACTCTCGCTCAGCTCGATCATCAAACTATCGAGCATCATTGTTTGTCCGCACAGCAGCAGTGGTAATACAAAGGAAAGGAATAGGCAATATAGCCATTTCTTCATCACTCAATCGCGTTTATTTAACCATCTACCGACAGAGATTAATTAATCTAAGTTCTTTCTCTCTCAGATTTGAAAGCCATCGGAAGTCAATATTTGAATAACTTATTTAATGGTATATATAGGCGTCTGTTTATTGTCAAGTTATCCATTTATAGATACGATACCGAGCCTAGAAAGTTACTCTATACCACCGTATTTTACCCTTTGCGACCGCAGAGTACATGATATTAGAGCCTATCTAGGGGCGGAAGAGCCTATTTGAACACAATGAATGAGTTGAGAATACAGCCTTTTGGAGCCTGGCAAAAGTATTGGCCTTCCTGCAATTGTTGGACTTAGCTCGCCGTCGTTAGCACTTTGGTGAGTATTGAATGCTATCGTTGGAATGGGCTTTCCCGCTATTGTTGGAATGGGCTTTCCCGCTATTGTCGGAGTAACGGCGAGTTACTCCGACAGGGCAGCCCGCATCATTTATTGAGCAGCCTGATGGATGTAGGCCCTCAAATCTTCCATTTGCTGATTACTCATTTTCTCTTGGGTATACTGCGGCATATAAGCCCGCTTGCCATATAGCGAGGGCGCTCCATACCGCGATACTTGATAAATGGAAGCATGCGAGTAGCGAGAAAAATGGCGATCCAGATAGCGCATGGTCAGTTTGGACCGATCGAGCTCAAATAGCGAATAGCGCTTTTGTTCGTGACAATGCAAACAACTCAGCTCATAAATCAGCTCCCCGTTCTCAGGGTCGCCCTTTAAGCCATAGCCTTTTTTGCGATCTTCGGGAGGAGCGACAAAATGAGCGGGGATACCAGATAGGTAGCGGCTCTTGATCAGGGCAATCATTTCGGGCTTATCTTGTTGTTTTTGATTAAGTGTAGTGGCGAGTTTTTGCATTTCCGTTTCTGATAAATTCAGATCGGCTAATGTGAGTTCCAGGGTCCATAAATAGGCCAATACGGACTCCAATTCCCAATCTTTTAAAGGGCGACCTTGGGAGCATTCTACGGCGCATAGCTGAATGGATTCGCGGAGGCTGTTGCGAGCAGCTTTGACCAAATCGCCATACTTTTTTTCATAATCGCCATTATAGAATTCTGTACGATTGACGGCACCATGTAGGGCAGAGCCTTGTAAAAAGGGCAATTGGTGATCACGAGCATATTCCAAACGGACTTGAGGGTCCGTAATAGATAGATCGGCTAATTCTTTCTCGATATTATGACAAGAAGTACAGACAAAATGCTTACTCTGTCTTTGGACCTTTTTTTTGCCGTCAGAATCGGGATGGCCATACAGCACTAAACTTCGCCCCTTTTCGATGCTTACCCCTTCCATTTGGGTATTCACCTGATGATTGGGCATGGGTTCTCCCAAGGCCTTTAGCACTTCCCAAACAGCGGTATCTTGATCGATATCCCAATCCTTTTCTATATGGAAGATGGAAAAGATAAAGGACAATAAAAATATAGGAACAACAAAAGCAATCTTTTTCATCGTCGACAATTACAGGTTAAACAATCTGGAAATAGTAAAGCCGATTCGGTACTGGCCATCGCCCCAATTGGAGCGGGTATTGGGGATGTAGTCCGTCTCCATGATGGCCGTAGCATTGGTTAGATTGACCTGAAAGACATGTCCTCCTGTCTCTATTTCCAAGCCGATCCCTAAAGGCGGATAATAGCCATTTTCGGAGCTACGCAAATCGGAAAAGGGAAGGGTAAAATCAGCGATGAGGCCAAATATTTTGGTCAATTGTATGCGCGTAGCAATACTCAGGGAGGGGATGCCATTGGTATCATCGTTCATCACCAAATTGCGATGGGTATAGCCTCCGCCAAATTGCAGGGAAAAGCGTTCTGAAAATTGATGAGCCATAAGCACTTGAATGTGATAGGACATGCGATGGGAAAATTGCTGAAAATCACTCAACAACTCTGGATTATTACTGTCTTCCATTGTTGATAGGGTCGTCATGCCCAATAGCGTCAGCGTAATGGGACTACCACTGCCCTTCTTTTGGCTTAAAAGGCGATATTTTAAAAAGCTGTGAAGGAGTTGTCTCAACTGTGCGGCCCCTTTGGTTCGATGTAGTCCAACGGTTAGTCGATCGGTAGCACCATATTCCGCTCCGATCATCACATCAGTGGCATTCTCCAAACCATAAAAAGTGGGCCAGCCGCCATTATCTCCAGCAAAATCACCAAAACGGTGGCCAATACGGACATCGAGTTTTCTTTTGGGTGTTGTTTCTACGGAATGAGTATTGATGACTCGGGTATCTTTGAAAGTTTGGTAAACTCGGGTTTGAGCGGGAAGAAGGGTCTGACTCAAAAAAGTAATTAAGGCGATTGTCAACAAACGATTCATATTAGTGATTTTTTCATTTGCAATAAAAAGGGCTTGGAGAAGTGGGGCTAATTTTCGGGAAACCCATCTTCTAGCCAGCAGCGAAGGGCTGTAAATTCCTCAGCGGTCAATTCACCTGGTGCCAAGGGCATATCCATAATCGTGTATACGCGATCAAATATTTGATCACTGGTCAGGTAAAACTCCAAAGAAGAGTAAGTCGTAAAATCGCCGGGTGCACCTCCTCCCCCATCGTGGCAGTCAACAATCGAGCATCCACTGTCGATGATGGCTTTGATCTGATTGTCATAGGTTGCGCTAGTATCGCAAAGGGGAGCAGTAGGCTCTGGAAGTTTATCATTGTCGCAGCTAAAGAAGAGGATTCCAGCCAGATAGCAGAGCATCAGCAGCGCTACCTTTGATGGCATGTGATTCATAATATGAGATTTATTTTTAAAGTAAACCTTTTCGGCCATTTAGCCAAGCCCAACATAAAATAAGCAGGGTACTACCTTGTCTCTTTAACGACTTAGTAGCCTAAAAGCGGCCTTTGTAGAGGACGCAGCACCTCATTCGACTGGTAAATACCAAATTCTGAACATCCGCTTAAACCTTTGCTCATTTGTCTTGTATTAATTTAAGCCTTATTTTTGCAGAACTCATTTTTCAAGAAAATCAAATTTTATGTATCCTCCACATTTAGTTGCCCCGATGAGCAAAGATCTGACTGATTATGGCTTCTCTTCCTTGACTAGCATCGCACAAGTAGATGAAGCCTTGACCAACAAAGAGGGCACAATGCTTTTGGTCGTTAACTCCGTATGCGGCTGTGCAGCTGCTAATGCCCGACCTGGAGCTAAAATGGCTATCCAGCACGACAATAAGCCCGACCGCTTGCTGACTGTTTTTGCTGGCGTAGACCGAGAGGCTACCGAAAGAGCCAGAGAATATCTATTGCCATATCCTCCTTCTTCTCCTTCCATCGCTTTATTTAAGGATGGTCGATTGGTGCATTTTATCGAGCGCCATCAGATCGAAGGTCGTTCTGCTGATATGATTGCAGCTAATCTAAAAATGGCATTTGACAGTTATTGTGAAGCTTCTGCTTCTCACTAGTGGTCTTGGTCTTTACCATTGATCCTTAGAAGACAGGAATAAGAACAAGCACTTTATTAGCCCGCTTGTTCTTGTTCCTGTTTTTGTTTTATGGCGCTAGGCGTTCTTTTTGCCAATTGCCTACTGTATCCTGTCGATATGCAATCCGATCGTGCAAACGACTTGATCGTCCTTGCCAAAACTCCATCCAATCTGGTTCCAGGATAAAGCCGCCCCAATGTGGTGGGAGTGGCAATTGTTCAACATCTGCATAATCTTTTTCCAGGTTCTTTACTCTTTCTTCCAGTACTGCTCTATTGGGAATCACCTGACTTTGTGGAGAGGCCCATGCCCCAATTTGGCTGCCTTTAGGCCGTATTTGAAAATAGCGCTTTGATCGTTCTGCACTTACGCGTCTGATGGTGCCTTCAATGCGGATCTGCCGTTCCAGCTCTAACCAGCAAAAATTTAAAGCTCCATATGGGTTTTCAGCTAATTCCTGGCCTTTTCTACTCTGATAATTGGTATAAAAAACAAAACCACCCTCGTCGTACTCCTTAAGCAAAACTACTCGGGCTGATGGTCTGCCATCTGCATTACAGGTCGCTAGCGTCATCGCATTGGGCTCGATCACTTCCGATTGTTTGGCTTCCTCAAACCAACGCGTAAACTGCGCTATCGGTTGATCCGCTACTTCGTGTATATCCAGACTTTGACTTTGATAATCCCTTCGTAGGGCCCATAGCGCCTCTTTATTATTTGACATAGCAAATGCTTTTAATATTTGGATAATACTATGAAATAAACGCGCCAAAAAAAAGTTTAGATGTCTTTAATTTTTTACTTTTTGATTGCTTTTAAAATGGATTGCTACTCTTGGAGCCATTGGAATTCAAGGGCTTTTTTAATGATGAGGATAAAAAAAATACCCTGTCAACTGGCATTGACAGGGACAAAACAAAAAACAAACACTATGAACAAACACTTTCTTTAGTCAAATTGATGGGGCAATCACTAGATCGCCAAGCTGTTTAAAAGCCCCCGCCATAAAAGACGGGGGATTCAATTAAACATATAAAAAACACTCTACCCTTTCAAAATCCAGGTCCTAGACGGTGTGAATAACCATCCTAGACGAAATTCACCAATCGGGAGGATTTGTGCGGGGATACGGAGTGAATTATGCACTTAAATAATAGTAAGGGGAATCAACAAATGAGGGGATTGCTAAAAACAATGAGGGAGTGAGGAAAAATTCCCCCGACTCTGCCGGGGGACAAAACAAAAAACAAAAACTATGAACAAACACTCACCCTAAAATCTTTATGCTAAATTTACCATAGGGTAAATGAGCTTATCGTTATTTTACTCTTTGAAACGAGGCCCTTGGGCTTTGGTTTCAATCTTTTGCATAAAATTTACGTACTCACGTATAAATTGTTATGCTTCTTTTCCTTCCTTTCAATCAGTCATCCAACCAGGTAGTTCATCTCCCGATTCTCCGACAAACTGCACCTGTCCGCTCTCCAAAACCTGGAAGGTCCAGATGTGCTTCTTCTTACATCCGCTGATGCAAGAATCAAATTTGACCATGTAGCTAAGCTCCCAACCATTTTCCAACTTCTTCACTTCAATATCATTACCATCTCCATCAGGAAGCAACAAGTCAACCAGTACAATGTCATCTATCTTGGAAAAAGCTTTTGCTATGGGGGCGATATTCAAAGATCGCTTAGCACGGACGTTAAAGGAATTATGCTCCTCGTCCCACTCTACATGTCTATCAATAACCAGGCCATACTGTTCGAGCAGGCCGTTTAATTCTTCACTATTTGTGGTATTATCTCCTAGACGCAGTGGAGTAGCCCAAGTAGCCGTCCTATTATAAACGACAAAAAAGCGATCAACACTAGGTACGGGGAAAGTGTGCAATTTGTGGATGCGGGTTACTTGTCTCGCCCCTTCCAAATCGCTGAGATGCACCGCAATCAAAGCATCGTAAATACCATCAACCATATCTTCGGGCGCCTCCGCATTCAGCTCTGTATACTCCATCTGCTCCGATTGTAAACGAAGCGCTAATCTGGTGGCATCTTTGCGATACTTATTTTGCTTATAAGCAGAAATACGATCACCAGCGTATTGCTCCACTTCATCGTTCTTCCCATCTTCATCCTCCGCATACAAAAACTGAGGTAGAAATAAAGCCCCCATTGCTAATAAGCAGGGAAACCACTTAGAAAAAGATATTTGACCGATATGGGAGCGATTTAGACTCATTGATAAATTAACAGTGATAATATATTAACTTACTACATCCAATTTATCAAAATGCATACCAATCCGGTAAATGAAGAGACTTTTTTTTGTGACAGGAGAAGAGGGATAAAAAAGACGATGTCGGACTGAATCCTTCCAGTCCGACATCGATTAAGCAAGCTAAGCCTATTTTACTCTGCCAGCTCAACATCACTTTCGACACTTCCAAAACTCAAACCCCGACTCAAAACGGTCTGCATCCGATAAGCCAGCCAGTACATCACTGGTACAACTATCAGGGTCAAGAAAGTAGCAAAAACCAGCCCATAGATCACCGTCCAGGCCATGGTTCCCCAGAAGGCAGCATTATCACCCCCCAGGAAAAAGTGAGGATCAAGTTCAGAAATCAAGGTAAAGAAATTGAAATTGAAGCCAATGGCCAGGGGAATGAGCCCCAATACGGTAGTAATTGCCGTTAGCAATACCGGCCGCAGTCGCGTTGCTCCTCCCAGGATAATGGCATCCTTAATATCTTCCTTGTTCATCTGGTCCATACTCTTCACGCCCAGTTCATCCCTTTTCCGCTGGATCAGCAAGTTGATATAATCAATCAGTACAATCGCATTATTAACCACGATCCCCGCCAGCGAGATAATCCCTACCCCTGTCATCACGATCTCAATATCCATACTGGTAAAGACATAGCCTAATAATACCCCAATGGTACTAAACAGGATCGACAGAACGATAATAAAGGGAGAAATAATAGAATTGAACTGTGCCACCAAGATGATAAAGATGGCAAACAAGGCAACCATAAAGGCCGAATTCAAAAAGGCCATATTCTCTGCTTGCTCTTTCTGCTCCCCTGTAAACTCATAGGAATAGCCCAATGGAAATTCAAACTTGCTCAGTGCATCATCAATTTCTGCCACAATCTCATTGGCATTATAATCTTCGAGTACATTAGAATACACCGTAATCATTCGCTCCTGATCTTTTCGATTGATCGAACTGTAAGTAGACGTGTAGCTAACATCTGCTACAGCAGCAATCGGTACCTGTACGACTTGTCCAGTGGCAATACTCCTAAAGGTGATTTTCTGATTTAGAATATCGTCTACATTATAACGCGATTCGTCATTAGCGCGGAGCTGGATGGGGTATTCATCCTCTCCTTGTTTGAATTTGCTCACTTCTTTGCCAAAGACTGCGGTACGAATGGCATCGGCTATCGCAAAAGTCGATATTTCATAACGACGCGCCGCTTCGCGATCAATATGGACCAGCATCTCGGGTTTTCCAATTTTTACATCGGCTTTGAGTTCTTCGATGCCCTGAATATTTTGCTCATTAATATAGGCAATCACATCTTCAGAAAGCATTGCTAATTCATTGATATCATCCCCTTTAAGCTCTAAATTGATGGGCTTTCCAGTAGGAGGGCCATTGGCTGGTTTATCGACGGCAATTTGGACACCAGCATAACCTTTTAGCCCAGCCCGAATATCGTCCATAGCATCCTGAGTGGATAATTCCCCTCTTTCTTCCGAAGGAACAAAGGATACCGTTAGACGGGCCTTGTGAGGAGAGGCGCCAAAATCAGGACCAGCATTGGGATCTCCTGTATTCTCACCAATCTGCGCCAGTACAGCTTCTACAATTCCATCATAAGGCTCGATAATCTGAACCACACGCTCTTCAATCTCCTTCATCAAGCGATCGGTAGCATCTATATCTTTCCCCATAGGTAATTCGAGGAAGACATTGACATAGACAGGGTCGGGTTCAGGGAATAATTCAACCTTTGGCATATTGGCACCAAGCAAAACGAAGGCAAACATCAAAAGACCTATCGTCCCAACAAAAATGAAGCCTGGCACCCACTTATACAATGCACCTCTGATAAAACGGTCGTATGCTTTTTCGAGTAGCGGCAACACATAGGCTTGAAAGCCTATAGAAGCGCCTCTGAGCACAAAAAAGTTAAGTAAACTAATACCGACTACAATGCCTAGCAGGTTACGAGCCCACATGACCCCCATGCTATTGAAAGCAAAAGCGGCCATAGTCATCAAAGCAGCACCAATCAATACATTTTGCGTTTTTCGGCGTCGCACAGCAGCATCTCCTTCGCGCTCGTCTACCTTCATCAGCCTGGAGGTAATCACAGGATTGATGACCAGGGCGACGAATAGGGAGGACGAGAGGACGACGATGAGGGTAATGGGTAGGTATTTCATAAAACTTCCCATCAGTCCCGGCCAGAAAGCCAATGGGACAAAGGCAGCCAGCGTAGTCGCTGTAGAGGCGATAATAGGCAGGGCGACTTCCCCTGCTCCATACTTGGCGGCATCTATCCCAGAGTAGCCATTTTGCATGTAGCGATAGATGTTTTCCACCACTACAATCGCATTATCTACCAATAGCCCCAAGGCCAAAATCAGGGAGAACAAGACGACCGTATTAAGGCTGTAGCCCATGATCCGCAAAATCAAAATTCCCATCAACATAGATAATGGGATGGCGATTCCTACAAATAGCGAATTTCGAATTCCCAAAAAGAACAAAAGGACCAAGACCACCAAAATCACCCCAGAGATGATACTGTTTTCCAGATTCGACACCATACTCCGCGTCTGAACCGACTGATCGTTGAAGGTGGTGACATTTACCGCCTCTGGTAATATATCTCGCTTCGCTTCCCGAACCACTCGCTTGATTTTCTCAGAGGCAGCCAGTAGATTTTCGCCGCTTCGCTTGATTACATCCAGAGAGATGACAGGTAGTTGATCTGCACGGGCAATACTCGATTCTTCCTGAAATCCAAGACTAACCTTGGCAATATCCTTTAGAAAAATAGGACGTTGGCCCTCACTCTTGACAATCATTCCACGGAGTTGATCGACATTTTCAAATTCGCCGACCACCCGTATCGTTCTCCTAAAATCATTGGAAACCAATTCCCCACCTGACATGGTGATATTTTCTGAAAGAACGGCATTCTCTACATCGGAAAAGCTCAATTGCAGGGCTTGCATCTTAGGTAAATCCATCTCAATAGTCACCTCGCGCTCTCGGTCCCCTTTTTGATCCACCTTAGAGATTTCATCCAATTCTTCAATCCGATCTTCCAAGTATTCCGCATAGCGCCGCAATTCATCATGGGGCAAATCCGCAGAAATATTGACGGTCATCACGGGAATTTCCGAAAGATTGATATCCAATACCATGGGTTCCTTGGTGAGATCGTCAGGAAGTTCAGAGCGGGCACGGTCAACTGCATCCTTGACCTTTCGAGTAGCATTATCCAAATCCACATCCGCATCAAATTCAGCGATAATCAAGGAGTAATCCTGCAAAGAGGAGGAAGTAACTTCTTTGATTTCTGAAACAGAAGCCAATTCCTTTTCTATGGGACGGGTCACCAGATTTTCGATATCTGCGGCCGCATTACCATAGTAGAGGGTATTGACATAAATTTTGGGCCAGGGAATTTCGGGAAAAGCCTCTTTGGGCATCGTATCATAGGACTGTATGCCAAAGAGCAAGATCATAAAAGTGAGGATAAAGATACTGGTCCGATTATCTACGGCCAGCGAAGTCAGCCCAAATTGCCGCAAACTATCTTTTAAATTATCCAAAAGCTTATTCATTTCAATTTGTTTTGAGCCTTGAGGCTAAAATTTAATAAAACCAAATACCAGATCGTTTATCCAGCAGGGCCATCAATTCGAATTTTTTCATTTTCTGCCAATCCTCTGGCTCCTTCTACGATCAATTCCTCTCCCCCCTTCAAACCTTCTGTGATGATGATCCTACCCTCAGAGCTTTCGCCCATTTCCACATAAATCTTCTTAGCCGTTGGGCCATTATCGCCACTTTCGGTAATGAAAACATAGCTCTTGCCACTCACTTCCTGCTGCACCAATTCGAGAGGGATAATGACTGCATCCTTTTGACTAAAATCATTGACCATCATATTCGCTAGCAAATTAGGTTTGAGTACCCCTTGTTGATTATTTAATTCTACTTCCACCTCAAAGGTTCGATTGGAAGGATCAATGGTTCGGCCAATCATGCTCACCCTCGCTTTGCGCTCCTCTCCCAATGCTGGAAAATGAATGGTCACCAATTCGCCTTTGCGCACGGCCGTCAGATAATTTTCTGGTACGTCGGCCACTACTTTGACCTTACGAGTACTCAAAATGTCGATGATAGGCAGACCGGGATTGGCCAATTCACCTTGTTTAGTAAATACGTGATCAACCATTCCCGATATAGGGGCATATATATTGGCTTTGGTGAGTTGGAAACGAATGGATTCTAGGCTCTTTTCCAGGCGCTCTTTGTTGTTTTTAGACTGAAGGTATTGGATTTCGGAGCCGATGTTTTGATCCCAAAGCCGTTTTTGTCGATCATAGACCTCATCGGCCAAGTCAAGGGCCGTTTGCAACTCTGCGATCTGCTTATCCACGGATTCCATATCGAGCTTGGCAATGAGCTGGCCTTTATTTACCCTTTGACCTTCCTTGACATTGAGCTTTACAATTCGCCCTGGCACCTCGCTGGTCGCAATGACCACATCATCGGACTGTACCGATCCTTGGATTTCAACATAGCGATCAAAATCCTCTAATTCGACCACTTGTGTACTGACCAAGCGGCGCGGACGAACAACTTTTACCGTATCCAAATCGGCAATCTGTTCTTCCATCTCAGCAATCTCTTGGCGCAAGGTATTGAGGTCGGCCTTTTTTTGTTGGAGTGTTTTTTTAAGCTGAGCCAACTCATCTGTTTCTGGTGGTGTACAGGCGAATAAAAACAGATAAAGACTTAGGATGGGAATCAGGTATTTCATTTTATGGTTAATTTTTAAGTATGTTTTTGTTGGATGCTACAAATCTTTGCCCAGCGCTTTGTCCAATTCTGATTTGGCGGTGAGTAATTCAAAGCGAGCTTGTATATAATTTTGCTGCGTTTGATAAAGGGCTTGCTCGGCCTGTGTGACTTCCAGACTCGATCCAACGCCTTCTTTGTATTTGATCTGTGTAGTATTGTAAATGCGCTCGGCTAGTGCTACATTCTTATTTTGAAACTCTACCCGTTTTTTGGCATTCTGATAGGAAGCCCTGGCATTTTGTACCTCTAAAGTGATCAAACGCTCCAAACTTTTCTTTTGGTTTTGGGCAATAGATAGGGCAATACGCGCTCTCTCGATCTTGGCTCTTTTATCAAAGCCATCGAAAATAGGCACTTTTACATTGATTCCAGCGAGGGAAGTAGGGGCCCAAAAACCATCTTCGTGAAACAATTGGTTACCCTGGTAGCCATATTGATAATTGACAAAAGCATTGACGGTGGGTAGATAACCGACGCGGTAGAGGTCGATATTGGCCTCATTGAGTTGTAGACCTGTCTCTGCTACTTTGTACTCTGGACGTTGGTAGAAATTGATGGCCCCTACCAAATCTTCTTCACTGGCTTCGATAAGCAGAACATCAATATCATCGGAGATGTCGATAGCCTCCTTCATGGGATAGCCCATCACCATTTTTAGGGCATTGAGTAGGATATCGCGTTGTCTGACGAGATTGTCTCGCTCTGTTTGGAGATTGGACATGGATAATTCCAGGCGATCTACATCGAGTTGTTCGACAAAGCCCTCCTTATAGGTCTCTTTGGTTTCATTGAGAATCTTTTCCAGATTGGTAATATTCTTATCCAGAATTTTTAAATTCTCATCAATGATGAGTGGAGGAAGATAGGCATCTAATACTCGATCGCGCACACTGCGCTCTGTTGCAGCTAGTTCTTGACCAACGTACTGTCGATAGAGTTTGGCGGCTCTAAGGCCAATAAAAAAGCTGCCGTCGAAGATCATTCCTGAGGCGCCAATCCCAAAAGTGAGGTTATTGCGAAAGGCAAATTCGGCCTGGCGGCTAAAACCAGGCGGTAACTCACCAGTGACTGGATCGCGAGCCAGGATTTCAAAGGTTTCGGGAAGGACCGCTTGCGGGACCTCAAAATAGTATTGGTAATCGATATCTCCATCAATCTTGGGGATACCAACTGCCCGGCTTTCCGTAATGCGCTCCTCCGCATCTGATATATTCAGTCGCGAATTTTGGATACTTAAATCGTTTTGCATAGCATAATCAATAGCATCCTTCAGGCTCATTTTTGGGGTGTCTTGTGCAGACATGGAAAGCCAGGTCAGGCTAATCAAAGCCAATAAAGGTAGGAATCGTTTCAACATGAAGCACTTGTATATTTTTCTAGTAATTTTAATCCTTTAGCAGAAGCTATTCCGTGAATGTGATAATTAATGTATTCCGAAAACAGCTTTTCTTTATTGTATTCCCGCAGTGGGAACAATTCTTCATCGACCACCAGGGAGTTCTTAGCTACGTACAATTTGGCCACGATGTCTGCATGTAAATCCTCTCTATACAAGCCCTCTTTCTTTCCCCGCTCCAAATTGGTCTTGATCACCTGATAAATGTACTTTTGGTGAAGCGCCTCCATCATCATCCAAATATCTCGGTAGTATTTTCTCAAGTCGTAGATGGTATTAGGCGACATTCCTCGCAACATCTGTATCACGGTTTTAGCAATATTGAGGATTTCATCAATAGCATCTTTAGACTGATTGGTTACCTCATCAATTACTTGTTTTTCCATTTCCACGTGTTGGTCAAAAATCTTTTGGATCAAATCCGCCTTATTACTTACATACTGATAAAGCGTCTTTTTGGATATGCCCAAGTCTCGGGCGATATCATCCATTGTTACACTCTTGATCCCATAACGAAGAAACATGTTCTCCGCTTGGAGTAATATCCGCTGTCTTTCTTTCATTTAGTAGCTCTAATTTTAGCCAGTACACCGCTAAAACGTTGGAAACTCTAATAAGTTTTAAAGTTTCCATAGTTTGTAACGTTTTTTTACATAAAACTTTCTTACAAATATTTTATTTATTTTTTCGAAGCCCTTTTTATATCTGCATGATGAAAAATTCCGCTATTTCCCTTTTATTCGCACTTGTCTTTTGGCCCTGTTGCCTATTCTCTAAGGACTGCGCAGTGCCTATTGCTCAGCAAAGGAAAGTCACCTATGAAAAGTAGTCGATGGATCGGAATGATGTCAGGCAGCTCGCTGGATGGATTAGATATCGCCGTCTGCTCTTTTGAATGGGAGCAAAATTTACCACATGGTTTAAAATGGCATTTGGAAAACGCCTACACACTCCCCTATTCCCCAAGCTGGCAA
>JBCBDH010000077.1:0-14963 GCA_038529855.1 Bacteroidota bacterium
TGAAGGCGCCTCCTTTCCTACTGCCTGAGGCGTCGTTGAATCTGTACTTGAATTGCTTTGTTATTGGTAAAAAGAAATAGCTAAACCTTATTATGAAATCGATTATTAGTATTTGCTTGGGGCTTATTTTGTTGATCTCTTGTCAATCCAACACCCAAGAACAAAGCAATTCAAGTACAGATTCAACGACGCCTCAGGCAGTAGGAAAGGAGGCGCCTTCAGCCGAAACACAAGCTGCCGCCGCTGGTGGCTCTGATAAGTCTGTTCAAGATCAATTTATCCATCGCTACAGGGGTAAAATAGGTAATGATGTCATCACTCTTGTTATGGTCAATTGGGCAAATGGTCAATTAGCGGGCTGGTATGCTTATGAGGGCCAAGAAAAGCGCATTCCCTTATCTGGCGAAATCAACCTGGATGAAAGCTTTACGCTCAACAGCTATGATCAAGCGGGAAAAGCCTCTTCTTTTACAGGTAGCCTCGCCAATCCAGAGCAGCTAAGTGGTCAGTGGACAAGTGGAGAAGGAGCTGCTGCGCTCGATTATCAGTTGAATAAAGTCCGCGTAGGCGGCATTGCTGCCAATAAATGGACAGGAGACTGGTTTCGCAATAATCCACAAGGAGCCTCCGTCATGCTGATTCAAGCTATTGATGAAACGAACTTTGATTTTGCCCTCAGTGTGGTTCAAGGTGGCGATACAGGGGAGCTGGTTGGTACGGCCCAGATAGAGGGAACAAGGGCAGCTTTTAAGTCACCCATCCAAGGAAATAAGCCCTGTGAAATCCGATTTAGCTACAAAGAGGATGGCATTGAAGTATTCCAGAAAAGCGGTACTGCTGCCTGTGCAATGGGGCTACGCGCCAATGCCAGTGGTTTTTACGCTCCTGATGCTCAAAGCAATAGGCCCACACTGAGCTATGGTAAAGACGGTATCTTTGAAACCAAGGCCCAGCACGATGCCTTTAAATCCATGCTTCGTCGAGGACAATACGATAATGTGGCTTCCAATCTCAAAACTTTTGAAAAATCAACTTTCAACGATAAGAAAAATGGAATTCGCGGTACGGTCATAAAAGGCAGCGATCCTAGCCTACCCGATAAGGAAGCCATCATCGCTTATGACAACAACAACCGTTTTTGGGCAGCGAGCATGGATAAGAACGATTATGGTACAGTTGTCATTCACTATTACACCAATGTGGAATCTATGAAGACGACGCTCATTGAGCCCATTGGTCTTTGGCGCAATCCATTTATTAATTATTTGGTTTTGTTTCCAAAGTAGTGGGGCTTGGTATAGTGTTGGACTGAGTTCGCCAGCGTTTCTCACGATGACGAACTCAGTCCAATGTTCTATCCACTAAAACAGATCACCAATACCGCTTGTAAAAACATCGTCCCATCCATCAAGCCTGAGTAATAATAATCATGTCGCTCAGGAGTAGAATAGTAAATAAGGAGATAAGTGCTGAGTAAAGACAGTGCAATAGCCAAAAGATGCACTAGGCGATAAAGCCCAGCGTAGTAGTTGCCAAGTGCGAATAGCCCCGCCATAACTAAAAGAAGCCCTGCCAAAAGATGCGTTTGCCGAATGCCAATTCGCGCAGGAATGGTGCGGACCGCACTAAAAGCATCTACCTTCAAATCGCGAATATCAAAAGGAAGCGTAATGGCAAAGACAAAGCAAGCGCGTTCCAGCATGAGTAATCCAATCATCAGATAGGGGAGCTCAGGGGCATAAGCCAGGATGGGGAGCAAAGCCGTAATCCAGGCCCATACGATGGCCACTAAAAATATTTTGATGTCGTCCAAATCCCGAAGTCTCTTTTTAGGGCCTTTGAGAAAAGGAATGACATAAGCCAGGGAGACGATTCCTGGGAGGATTAGAGCCAGTTGAATGCGCCAGTTGAGAAAGAAAAAACAGATTCCGCTTAGGAGCAGACCGATTATGGCATAAATCCAAATATGCTGCTTGAATCGAGCGATAACTGCATAGCGATCCACTTCAAAATTTTCCTTGAGTTTGGCGATGCCGATGATGCGATGAACGGCATATAAAAAAAGGGTAGAGAAAAAGACAAAAGCTTCCAGCCAACCTGTCCATTGCTGATTGATGATAAAAGTAGTTTGAAGACACATGGCTAGAGCGCAGAGAGCGATCCAAAAGTTGCCATAGAGAACGAGGTCGATGAATTTTTTGAGCAGGTTCATAAATTGGTGTTAGTCTCCTGCAATCAAAACGCCAAGTTTAAGCAAATCGCGCTTAGTTGTCAATCAATATTAGGCGATTGTCTAGAAATACTTAAAATTGTGTTGGTATTCGATCTTTTGCAGTGTGGCCATAATCAGCTTGATCACACTTTCTACATCTTCCTTGTGTGCCATCTCCACTGTTGTATGCATATAGCGCAGTGGGAGAGAGATCAGCGCAGAGGGAACGCCTCCATTGGAATAGGCAAAAGCATCTGTATCGGTTCCTGTTCGGCGGGAAGCGACTTCTCTTTGTAAGGGAATTTTATGCTCTTCCGCCGTGTCGATGATCATCTGTAAGAGCTTATTGTGGACAGCAGGAGCGTAAGTAACAGAAGGACCTTGTCCACATTGAATATCTCCTTCTCGTTTTTTGTTGATCAATGGTGTATGGGTATCATGCGTGACATCGGTGACGATGGCCACATCAGGTTTGATGGTATGGGCCACCATTTCGGCACCGCGCAGTCCAATTTCCTCCTGAACAGAATTGACGATGTAGAGCGAGTAGGGGAGTTCGATTTTTTGTTCTTTTAGCAGACGAGCTACCTCTGCAATGCAAAATCCGCCCATTCGATTATCCAATGCCCGCCCAACATAATAACGGTCATTGAGGACCATCATTTCATCTACAAAAGTAATGACACAACCAACATGGACTCCTCTTTCCAGTACTTCTTCCTTAGATTCTGCACCAATATCAATAAAAATGTTGTTGATATTGGGAGTTAGTTTTGCATCGGGACCTTTGCGTATATGAATAGCAGGCCAGCCAAATACACCATTGACAATTCCTTTGCTGGTGTGAATATGCACCCGTTTAGAAGGAGCAATTAAGTGATCAGAGCCTCCATTTTTGATGACATAGATAAAACCATCATCGGTGATGTAGTGTACAAACCAGGAGATTTCATCGGCATGGCCTTCGATAACGACCTTGTAGTCTTTCCCGGGATTCACAATGGCATAGGCCGTTCCATAATTATCGGAATGCCACTCATCGGCATAGGGCTGGATATAGTCTAGCCACATTTTTTGGCCAGGCGTCTCAAATCCGGTTGGCGAAGCATTATTGAGGTACTTCTGCAGAAAAGCTTCTGAATCCTTTGTAAGCAAAGATGACATAGGCAAATATCATTAGGGAATAAGACCGCGGTCATTTTATTCCGAGATAAAATTCGTTTTAGGTTTAAGTAGTATAATGGAACGCGTTCCTTTTCCCGTTTAGAGATGAGCTAAAACTGCTACGTCCATCTCTTTATTTTGTCGATTAGCCATTTGGGCCAGAGCGGTAAAAAGGCAACTTGGTCCTATCGTTTGACGCCAGAGTACATTTCAAAGTCGATCATAAGAAAAGGAAACCAATATTTTATATTATTGTTTCCACTGTTCGGGTGCTTTTCGCCAATTTTGCAAAGAGATTACATCTTCTCGATTGATGTATTGGCTTGCCTGAGCCGCTTCCAGCAATACAGGATAGGTGGTCAGGGTGGTAAAAGGACAATTGGCGGTATTAAAAGCCTCCTGAGCCCGATCAAAACCATAGGAGAAAATGGCGACGACGCCTACCACTTCGCAGGTCGCTTCGCGCAAAGCCTCTACTGCTTGTAAAGAGCTGCCTCCCGTTGAGATCAAATCCTCAATGACCAGTACCTTGGCTCCGCTTTTGACCTCTCCTTCAATAAGATTTTGACGACCATGTCCTTTTGCCTTACTGCGAACGTAGATAAATGGCTTATTCAAGTGATTGGCCACCAAAGCACCATGAGCGATACCAGCTGTGGCCACACCTGCAACCGTATCAAATTCGCCAAAGCTATGTGATAAGTCACTTAAATGTTGGATCACAAAGTTGCGTACCTCTGGGTGGGAAAGCACAATTCTATTGTCACAATAAATAGGGGATTGAATCCCAGAGGCCCAGGTGAAAGGATTTTGAGGACTCAGCTTTATTGCCTTAATTTGCAGCAATTTACGAGCAAGCTCTTCTGAAATATTCCGAACAGATTTTTCCATAATAAAACGCGGGCAAATGTACAAAATTTATATCAATGAGACGCCACTTTTTTTGATTAATCAAAGTGAACTGGAAAAAAGCCCTACTTCTTCAGATAAGGTATTGATTGCAAGATATGGCGGACGGCCCAAATTATTTTTGCCTTACATGGATCAATTGGAAAAGAGCAATCGATTTGAAGCCGTGTATATTTACCACGATGATTTGGAGCAGCTCTTTGCCGATTTTCAAAGTCGATACAAGCTCATTGAGGCCGCAGGTGGTTTGGTGCTTCGCCAAGAGACAGACCGTGAAAAAGCCCTGCTGATTTTTCGTCGAGGCCATTGGGATTTGCCCAAGGGAAAAATAGAAAAAGGCGAACAGCCTCCAGAAGCGGCTGTTCGAGAGGTACAGGAAGAGACGGGTTTGAGTGAGGTGGACTTGGGGGATTTTATCATGCATACCTATCATACCTATCGCAATCGCAAAGGCCATCGAGTATTGAAACGGACTTATTGGTATTACATGACAACGAATAGCACCGAAGTCAAAGCGCAAGTAGAAGAAGATATCGAACAAGTTATTTGGACGGACTTAAATCAATTTTTTGAACAGCCCAAGACAATTTACAACAATATAAAAGACATTCTAACACAATATATGGGAGATCGAAACAGTTAAATTTGAGGAACTTTGAGATTTTCCTTGGCAACACCCCACCGAATAGTATTTGGTAAATCAAAAAATGAGCAGATTTATTCAACTTTATTGTTCGATTTGATGTTTCTTTATTTTTCAAAATTAACTTTTAGATCATCGGTTTGTAAGAATAGTGGCATTCCATGCTTTTATTTTATCGAAAATTCTATTTACTTTTGTTTACACAATGGATGATTCTGAAAGACTTACAAAAACTAATTTGTCGTTATGCAGCGCTCGAAATTTGCCCTATTATTGTTTTCTCTGTTCTTTTGTTCTTACGCTCTAACCGCTCAAACTACCGCTAAATCTGGCAATCAATTGATCAGTAAGGTTGACGCCCTATCGGAGTCTATTGCCGATAACTGGTCTTTCTACACCGACGAAGAGAATCAAGTTTACTATATCGATTTTGAAACGATTAATGTCAATCTAAGTGATATCATTGTCAGAGATGCACAAGGAGAAATCTTGATGAAAGAAGATGTCTTGGATCTTCCCGTCAATACTATCTACGAGATTGATTTTAGCCCCTACGGTATCGGACAGTATACTATTGAGCTTCGCTCATTTACTGGTATGATGATGAAAGAAGTGACTATTCCTTAGCTTGTTTAGCCATCTTTCTTCAAAAAAGGAGCTTGGTCGATGGGGCCAAGCTCCTTTTTTTGTCTAGGCCGTCGGTTATTGAATCCGCTAGATTATTCTTACTTTCATCCCGGCTAAAAACAGCCTTGCATCAGGAAATAAATCGGCCCAACATGCCAGCCCAGGAAAAAATAAGCTACTGGATTTTTCAATCTAAGCCCAGTCATTTTCGTTTGAGGGATGCCCTTCGCACTGAAGCCCTCACCGCTTACCCCATCCGCACCCATGCTAGAAGCATCAAGCCAGGAGATAAAATCATTCTTTGGCAAAGTGGTAAAGAAGCGGCTTGTTATGGGCTGGCTACCGTCCAGACTCCTGTCGGCGATTGGCCTGTAACAGAAAATTTACAAGCTTTTTTTGATGTACCACCCGCTAGTGTAAACTGGGTTCGATTGCAGGTCGATTACAATTTGTGGAACCGTCCGATTGCTAAAGAATTACTGAAAGAGCTCCCTGCTTTTGAGACATTTAAAGGAGGGCGCCCTGGTACGAATCTAAAGGCGACAGCGGAGGAGTTTGAACACATGGAGCAACTTATCCAGTCTCAGGACCTTGTCATGGAGCCCGATCTTCCCTATCTGCCCAATTACAGAAACCAATTGCCGCTCAATTTGATTCTCTTTGGCCCTCCCGGCACAGGAAAAACCTATCACAGCATCAATTACGCCCTTTCTGTCATTGAAAACCGCCCATTGGACGAACTGCTTTTGGAAAACCGTAGCCAATTGCGACAGCGGTATATCGAATATATGGAAATGGGTTTGATCCGCTTTGTCACTTTTCATCAGTCCTTTTCCTACGAGGATTTTGTAGAGGGTATTAAACCACAAAGCACCAAAGGACAGATCAGTTATACCATAGAAGATGGAATTTTTAAACAGATATGTTTGGATGCTCGCCGCAGTATGTTGGAAACGCTATTTAGCCTAATGCCGCAAAAGAAGATAAGCATTGATTTCAATAGTCTGTATTCTGCTTTTCTGGATTTTCTCCAATCCCCTGATTTTACGGCCTTCCTTTTACCGCCAAAGGGTAAGCTCCTATTACATCGCATCAATAAAAACGGAAGTATTACGGTGAGGCGTGAAAAGTCCTTTGCCTTACATACCATTAATAAGAGTAAGCTGCGCTTATTGTACAAGGAGTTGCCCGCTTTGGATCAATTGTCTAATCCTGAAGAGGAAGTTGGTCGTTTGGTAAAGGGGGTAAATGTTCGAGCCTTGTTGATTATTTATAGCCATCTAAAAGGTTTTGAGGGGCAGTATTTTGAGCAATTGATTCAGCAGGAAGAGGCGCTTGAGCCAGATGATATGTTAATTCAGCATTATCAGATGGGGACTTATACCAAGATTGCTTCTGAGCAAAGCCCTCGTTATGTCTTGATCATTGACGAGATCAATCGAGCCAATATCGCCCATGTCTTTGGCGATTTGATCAGTTTGATCGAGCCCGATAAACGAGATGGGCAGAGCGAAGCGCTATCGGCGATGCTACCTTATTCAAAGACCTATTTGACAGTTCCTGCGAATCTACACCTAATTGCTACCATGAATACGGCTGATCGCAGTATTGATACTTTAGATGTAGCACTTCGCCGCCGCTTTACCTTTATAGAAATGTCGCCTGAGCCCAGTTTGCTCAAAGGCCGTGAAGCCTTCGTTCGCAGCACGGGTATTCACCTGGAGCTGCTGTTGCGCAGCATCAATCTTCGCATCGAGCGTTTGCTGGGAAGAGATTATTGTTTGGGGCATTCCTACTTTATGAGGATCAAGGATTTAGAGGATTTGAAGGAGGTATTTCGCTATCGGGTTTTGCCGCTTTTGCAAGAGTATTTTTTCAATGATTACAGCAAGATTGGTTTAATCTTAGGAAAAGCTTTTGTCACTGAGCAGCGTTTTGATCCCACTCGGGTATTTGCTGATTTTGATGATGAATATGCTGCAGAATTGGCCGATAAGAAAGTTTATCATTTACGACCTATTGAGGAATTAACAGCGACAGACTTTATAGAAATCTACCAAAATAATCCATAAGCCATTTATTAATACCAAAAGCTAATCATTGTGAGAGTAAAGATCAAAAGACAAAATGATGAGGTCTATTTCGAAGGCGTCAATCAAGAGGGAAATATCGTTCATATCGACGGTTCGCCTGATATTGGAGGTGCGGGAAAAGGTGCTCGACCTACAGAGCTTTTGCTATTTGGCATTGCCGGATGTAGTGGAATTGATGTCGTACTCATTCTCAAGAGGATGCGGCAGGAATTGAAAGACCTTCAAATTGAGGTAGAAGGTGGGCGAAATGAAGAAGAGGTGGCTGCTGTTTTTAGAACCATTCATCTGCATTTTAAGCTCACTGGAGAACTCAAAGCTGACAAAGTCGAACGCGCCATTGATTTGTCTTTGGAAAAGTACTGTACGGTCGCTAAGATGCTAGAGAAAACCGCAAAAATTACTTACACCTACACGATAAATGAAGATGCATGAAGTTTGAGACACGAGCTATAAGATTACAAGCGGAACGCTCTGCGCATAGGGAGCACAGTGTCCCCCTTTTTCCAACCTCTAGCTTTGTATTTGACGATGCAGAGCAAATGCGAGCAGTCTTTGCTGGTGAAGAGAAAGGGAATTTGTATAGCCGGTTTACCAATCCCAATTGCCAGGAGTTGGAGCAGAAAATAGCGGCATTGGAGGAGTGTGATGCAGCGGTGGCTACGGCCTCTGGGATGTCGGCCGTAGTGGCCTCCTTTCTCACTTTCCTGAATGCAGGTGATCATCTTTTGGCTTCCAGAGCGATATTTGGTTCTACCCACCAATTCATTCTCAATCATTTAAATAGATGGGGAATTGAGCATACCTTTTTGGATGCTCAGGATACGAGTGAGTGGGCGGCAGCAATCCGTCCCAATACTCGGATGCTGTATTTGGAAACGCCCTCTAATCCAAGATTGGACATCATTGACATGGCCTGGGCCAGCGATTTTTGTAAAAAGTACGATTTGATATACGTTGTCGATAATTGCCTGGCAAGCCCTTATTTACAACAACCTGCAAGGTTTGGTGCCGATTTGGTCGTTCATTCTGCCACTAAGTTTATCGACGGACAGGGTAGGGTGCTTGGGGGCTTAGTAGCTGGGCCAGAAGTAATGATTGATCCGATTCGTAAATATTGCCGCAATACTGGACCTGCTCTTTCGCCTTTCAATGCCTGGATTTTATCAAAAAGCCTGGAGACCTTAGCCGTTCGCATGGATCGCCATTCCAGTAATGCAGAAGTGTTAGCGGATTTCCTCACCAACCATTCAGCGATTGCCAAGGTCAATTATCCCTTCTCTGCTCACCATCCCGCTCAGGCTATCGCTCGAAAGCAAATGCGCCAAGGTGGTGGAATCGTCACCTTCGAGCTAAAAGGTGGGCTAGATGCCGGTCGGCAATTTTTAGATCGACTCAGTTGGTTATCGCTTACGGCCAATTTAGGAGATACCAGGACCATTGTCAGCCATCCCGCCTCTACTACCCATGCTAAATTAACGGAAGAGGCTCGGCAATTGGTGGGGATTACTAGTGGTTTGGTGCGCGTATCGGTAGGCTTGGAGCATGTAGATGATATTATGGCGGATATTGAGCAGGCATTAGTTTCTTTGTAAGTTGATGATTTTTAATGCTTTATGAAAGTAGAGGAAAGTTTTTTCAAAAAAAGAATAGAAAATTTTATGGAATTTAGGTGTCCGCTGCGTCCTTTTAGGGATCATACACAAAAAAGCCTAGGTAGTGATAGGGTCCATTGGGGACTTTACTGGTCTAGCGGCTGGTGAGGAATAGGAAAACTGTGCAATCAAGTGAGGGCTTGGTTGGCTGGCAGGCAGGTTGGGTGGGCCCACCCACTAATGTCCCCACTACATCAAAGATAAAAAAGTAAAATATTAGTATTTTTGTTTTCAAACATAACGCCTACTCCGCCTATGAAATCCTTTATCTTACAAAATAAGCACCAATCGTTTCAAAATACCTCCTCATTACCTAGCAGCTACCCCCTGCCTATTCCCATCCCTGGTTTGCAATATTTTCATAGCAACCAAGCTTTCCCACTAGAGTCTGGTGAGTCCCTTAATGAATTGACCATTTCTTATCATACCTATGGTCAGCTCAACGACCAAGGAGATAATGTCATCTGGGTTTGTCATGCACTGACGGCCAATTCTGATGTAGCCGATTGGTGGGCGGGTATGTATGGCCCTGGAAAAGTGTATGATCCAGAGCAGTACTTTATCGTTTGTGCCAATATTCTGGGCTCTTGTTATGGGACTACGGGACCGAGAAGTCGGCCTACAGATCGGGAAGTAGCTTATGGTCTGGACTTTCCCAAGATTACGATTAGAGATATGGCCAAGGCCAAATTGCTTTTGTTGGAGCATCTGCAGATCAAATCAATTGCGCTGTGCATTGGTGGTTCTTGTGGTGGGCATCAGGTATTGGAAATGGCTTTTTTGATACCTGAACGGATTCAGCGAATGACTTTGTTGGTGACCTCTGCCAAGGAGACCGCATGGGCGATTGCTATTCACGAAGCAGGGCGCATGGCTTTGGAGGCCGATCCTAGTTTTCAGGAAAATGTAGACCGCGCTGGGGTAAATGGATTAAAAGCGGCACGAGGGGTGGGCTTATTGGGCTATCGGACCATTGAGGCTTATATTCAAACACAAACGGATGTGGATGGGCGAATCGATGATTTTAGGGCTTCTTCGTATGTTCGTTATCAAGGCTACAAATTGGAACGTCGCTTTTATGCTCATTGCTACTGGTATTTGCTAAAGGCATTGGATAGTCACGATGTGGGGCGGCATCGCGGGGGAGTGGAAAAGGCATTATCGCGTTTGGAGATTCCCACTTTGGTCATAGGTGTTGATACAGATCATTTGATCCCTACTAGTCAACAGAAATTACTGGTCCAGCATTTATCTCAAGCCACGTATTGCGAAGTTCAGTCGATCTATGGGCATGATGGTTTTTTGATCGAGACGGAGCAGATTAATAGTGCCATTTTGGATTGGATGTCATAAGGATTGCGCTCTGCTAATTGGGGGTGTGGCACTACTGTCCCATACTGATGCGTTCAAAAGAGGAAGACACTTTATTGGATCATTGGGACAATATCTTATCATGAAATCATTAATGTATTATTTATTACTTAGCGCTTGTTGCTGCTATTGGCTGGATGTAGAGGCACAGCATTCTCGATTTGAGCTTAGTCTGATTGCAGGGATTAATTTTTCGGAATTAGAAGGAGAAGGGCTAACGGACTATTATGGTTTGAATACGGGAGTAATGAGTACAAGCCGTCTATCGGAAAAATGGCAGCTGGCAATAGAGGGTCTTTTCAGTCAAAATGGGGAATATTTGCTCCCCGAATTTTATCCAAGAGTTGATTATGGGCGGATTCGATTGAATTATTTGGAAATCCCTATTCATTTGGATCGCCTGATCCGTTCCAATTCCTCGAAGAGCTATCGCGATATTTCTATTCAATGGGGGGCCGCCTATGTCCGTCTTTTAAATTATTTTGGAGAAACCACAGAAGGAAAGGATATTAGCGATGAAATTATCTGGGATCGCAGAGAAGGATGGGTGGTACAGAGTGGCTTGACTTATTATCCCCGAGAATCTGTGGGGGTACAAATGCGAACGGCTTGGCCGTGGACGGCGGGGCTCAGTTGGACGATTAGTTTAAGGGTTTTGTATACGATTTTGCAAAAATAATAGCAATGAAGGCATATTACTTACTCATCATTTGGGCCCTATTGGCAGGTGCCGCTTTACCACTCCAAGGAAGCTTAAACGCCAAATTGGGTGAAGCGGTCAAAGACCCCGTCTACGGTGCATTTATCACTTTTATCATTGGGGGGATTGGTTTGTTGATTTATTTATTGGTGACAAAAGTAGATTTTAGCACGGTTGGGCAGGTGAACAATGTACATTGGTCGGTGTGGCTGGGTGGTTTGCTGGGGGCTTTTTATGTAGTGGCGATGATTATTTTAGTCCCTAAAATAGGGGCGACCTTATTTTTTGGGCTGACCATATTTGGCCAAATGACCCTGGCTCTTTTACTGGATCACTATGGTTTTATGGGTTTTCCAGTGCAGGCTATTAATTGGCAGCGAATTGCTGGAGTAGTATTGATTGTTGGAGGGGTACTGTTGATTAGGAGTTTTTAGAAAAAAACGACACTTATGATCGATGTGCGGCAGCTTTCTTTTACTTATCCTGGGGCTAAGGAGGCGATCCTCAAAAATCTGAATTTTAGCATCCAGGAAGGAGAGATTTTTGGCTTTTTGGGGCCATCTGGTGCGGGTAAAAGCACAACGCAAAAAATCTTGTACAAGATCCTTCGAAACTACCAGGGAGAAATCCACATAAAGGGAAAGGCGCTTGATGAATGGGGAAATGACTACCTCAGCCGTGTTGGCGTAGGTTTTGAATTACCCAATCACTATCTCAAACTAACTGCCCGCGAAAACCTCCAACTCTTTAGTGAATTTTATGCCAAGGCGCAAATCCAGGATTTCCCTACGCTATTTGAATTGGTTGGTATGGCCGATAGCATGGACAAAAGGGTGGAAGCCTACTCCAAGGGGATGAAGATGCGCCTCAATTTTATCCGTGCGATTATGCACAATCCTGACATCCTCTTTTTTGATGAACCCACTGCTGGGCTTGATCCCGTGAATGCCCATCGAGTAAAAGAACACATTTTAGCATTGCGAAGACAGGGAAAAACCATTTTCATCACGACTCATAATATGACGACGGCTGATGAAATCTGCGATCGCGTTTCTTTTATCGTCGATGGAGAGATTCGCCTGACTGAAGCTCCTGCAAGTTTAAAGCTTCAGCACGGCAAAAAGACCGTAAAGGTCGAGCTGACCAATGGCCAGGAAGCCGAATTTGAACCCCAGGCATTGGGCGATAATCCCACTTTTATTCAGTTTCTACAGAAGGGCGAATTGCACCGTATCCATACCCAGGAGGCAAGTTTGGAAGAAGTATTCATCAAAGTCACGGGTAAATCCCTTGTCGCCTAAAGCCCAAATCAGCAGTTATGCAACAACTCTTATTACAGATCAAATGGCAAATGCTACTGCTGCATCGCAATCAATTGATCAATATCAGTGTAGCGGTAACGGTTTTGTATGGTCTGGGCTTTTTTATTTTTAAGGACATGGAAAAAGCCCGCGAATTCCTGACCCTTTTGATCTTTAATGACCCTGCGATCATCGGCTTATTTTTTGTCAGTCTGCCCATTATGATTGAGAAGCAAGAAGGGGTTTTAGCTGCTCTTTTTGTCAGCCCAGTTAAATTGCATCACTTTTTATTGGCACGGGTTATTTGTTTGTCTCTTTTGGGCTGGGCCTGTTCTCTAGGGATGGTGATGACCTTATTGGGTTTGGATTTTCACTTCTTGCATTTTTCAGTGGGGACCTTTAGTAGCTGCGCTGTGTTTGGTTTGATTGGGATTGTGATGGTGAGTTACACGGATGTATTTTTGATATTTATCCTTCGAACGATCCCCGTTTTGCTCTTACTAAGTTTACCCTTGCTCAACATATTTGAATTGACAGATGTACAGACTTTCAAATGGCTGCCCACTCAGGCGGGCCTGGATTTAATTGCTAATTCCTATGCGGACAAGCCCAATTCCCATGCCATTAGCTGGGCTTATGCAAGTATCGCCATTTGGCTGCCAGTACTCTACTTTCTGGCCTATCGCATTTTCAAAAATAAAGTGGTCAATGCCTAAAACCACTGCTCAACCTCAAGGACTATGCTACATTTAATGATCAATGATTTTAAGCTCATCTTTAGAGATGCTTCCCTCAGAACCTTCTTGGTGGTTCCCCTCATTGTTTTTCTTATCGTTTTAGTCGCGTTACCCAGACTTTTAGCCAGCTACGCGGTGGTCGCTGATTTTGTACCTGTTGTCTTGATGGGAGCTTTGATGCAGTGTTCGACCATGTTTGGCTTTATTTACAGCATGGTATTTATTGAAGAAAAAGAATTGGAGGTGGTGAGTGTTTATGGAGTGGCTCCCATTGCCAAATGGCCTTTTGTAGCTAGTCGCTTAATCGCTCCAACGCTGTTCTCCTTGTTGTTTACTTTTCTGCTCGTCGCCATGCAGCCTTTCTACGAAATCCATTGGCTAAGCAATCTGGCCTTGTCGCTATCCGCTGCTTTGCTGATGCCAATAATGGCGATACTCACTGCAGGGGTATCCAAAAATAAGATAGAGGGCATGACCTGGTACAAGATATTTAACCTACTCGTTAACCTGCCCCTGCTGGCTTACTTTGTACCTGAGGTCTATGCCCATCTATTCGGAATACTTCCCACACATTGGACCTTTTGGAGTCTTCATGAGGGGATTGAAGGTAGCTTTTTACCCTGGACCATCGCGATAGCCTTTATTTATTTAATCGCTATGGTAACAGGGTTGACTTGGCGATTTTCCAAGCGGCATTACACCTAAACTTGAAAAGTAATTTGACTATATTATTAATTATTTAAAAACTACCGCTCGGTGAAAGATCTCCTCATCAATCGCCACCTTCACAAAATATAAACCACTTGCCCATTGGTCTTTTCTGCTAAATCTTTGCTCCAATCGCCCGCTGTATTGCTGCTGAGGGAGTAGGGTCTCTATTAATGCCCCTTGGCGATCCAAGAGCTGAATGTGTAAACTTGCTTTTTGGGGTAAATACATCGAAAAGTTGATATGGCTATTAATTGGATTGGGAAATACCGAATAAGTGATTGTTGATACTGGTGACTCAATATTGGTCACTGGCTCAAAACCTGTAATCAATCGAATATGGCCAGTGGTCGATGATTCCGCTATCAGTAAGCTATCCCCTGATGGAGAAATAGCAATACCATTGGGTCGATTGAATCGAGCCTCTGCCACGGGGCCATCCATGTAGCCTGCGGTCCCCGTTCCTGCAAAAGTCGTCACCTCACCAGTCAGCGAAATATTAAATAAGCGATGTCCATTGAAGCCTGCGATGATATAGCTATCGTCTCTTCTGATGAGATAGCCTGAATTGGGGCTGTCTTCTAGTTCAGCAAATAGACTTACCTCACCTGTTGGGCTGATCTTTTGCACGGTATTATTATCAAAATTGGCAGAGATAATATCTCCTTCGGGGCTAAAGACCAAACCATCTGGTCCATTGATCAAGTCATCTGATGTCAATATTTCGGGCGTCAAGCTGGGATTGGTCATATCGACTTTAGAGATGCGGTCGCCATCATAATTAGCGACATACATCACCTGATTGGCATCATCTATTAGAATTCCAGATGGGCCCAAAAATCCAGT
>JBCBDH010000078.1:0-8125 GCA_038529855.1 Bacteroidota bacterium
CGCTTCGTAAGCTTGTTGCAATAGACGCTTGTACAATTCCTGGCGGGCTTCGCCCTCCAAAGCCTCCAATTCCTTTCTAAAACCCAATTTTACGGCTCCTTCCAAACCCATCGCTCCAAACTCACCACTGGGCCAGGATATCGTAAAATCCGCTTGTCGAAAACTCCCCCCAGCCATCGCCATCGCTCCCAATCCATAGGCTTTTCGCAAAACAATCGTCAAGTAAGGCACTTTGAGTGAAGCGGCCTGTACAAATAGCCGCGCCGTATGTCTGACCATCGCCGCCTGCTCTGCCTCTACCCCCACCATGAATCCAGGAACATCGCACAGCGATACCATTGGCAAGCCAAAAGCATTGCACAACTGCATAAAACGCGCCACCTTATCTGAAGCATCGCTATCAATCGCTCCCCCTAAATGCCGCACATTATTGGCTATTAAACCCATTGGTCTTCCTTCAATGCGCACCAAGGCCGTCAGCAGACTTTTCCCAAAATCCTTTCTCAACTCCAATACCGATCCTTCATCACAGAGCAGCTGAATCAGCTTGCGGACATCATAGGCATAGCGCCTGTCTTCAGGCAAACTATGGCGCAGTAAAGTTTGATCAGCACAGGTCCAATTTTTAATCCTTCCCTGAAAATACGAGAGGTATTGTTTGGCAGCCGTAACGGCCTCCCCCTCCGCTTTGACCAATAAATCAATGACACCATTTTCCGATTGTATCTTGGCGGGGCCTACTTCACGGGGATGTACTTTTCCCAATCCACCGCCTTCTATCATTGCTGGACCACCCATACCAATGGAGGTGTTTTCTGTAGCGATGATCACATCTGCACAACCTGCTAAAACGGCATTCCCTGCAAAGCAATAGCCCGAAACGATGGCAATACGGGGCACCTGTCCACTCAATCTGGCAAACTCAACAAAGGTCATCAGGTCTAGCCCGCCCACAGTCACTGGGTAAAAATCGACATCGCCTGGACGGCCTCCCCCTCCTTCTAGAAAAAAGACCACTGGGCATTGCTGTTTTTGAGCCAGCCCCAGCATGCGATCTGTTTTTTTGTGGTTGAAAGCCCCCTGTGTACCCGCTAATACCGTATAATCATAGCTCATCACTACGCAATGACTAAGGGCCGCATCGTCAAATAAATCACTATTGATCGAGGCAGTGCCAGCGATTAAGCCATCAGCAGGCGTTTGTCGAACCAGCTCTTCTATGGGACGGCGACCGCGTTGGGCGGCAACGATGAGGCTGCCATATTCCAGGAAAGAATGCTCATCACAGAGGTCATGGATATTCTCACGTGCCGTTCGTTGGCCTTTTTGATGGCGTTTGGCGACAGCTTCAGGGCGGGCTTCGTCTTGTAGGAAAGTTTTTCGCTCTTGGAGTTCCTTAAGTTCTTTTCGGATAGGGGGATTGGAGGATTCCATGCTGTTGTATTGAGATCGAATAAGAAATCCCGAATTTTCAGGATTTGAAAATTCGGGATTGCCGTAGATGAAATAATATTTACGAAAGAGAATTATTCTTCTTCACTGCTGTCTTTTGCGACGACTTTTCCACCGTCTAGCTCATCTTGCCAGCTTTTGAGTTCTTCCCACTTGCCTTCAGCCGCCATGCGAGCTTGCTGTGGCCAGGTCGTGGGATCGTGGCTACCAAAGCTGCCACCAGCAGTTGTGAGCATTTCTTTGATCTTAGCGGAACTGGTTTCGGCCAATTGGCGGAAGGATTTCAAACCGTGTTGGTTGAGAATTTCCTCGATTTTTGGACCAATGCCTTCAACTGCTTTAAGATCATCAGCAGAGGTACTGCTTTCTTCACTAGCGACTACTTCCTCTTTGATGGCCTCCGCTGCCGCCTCGGCCTTTTCCTTAAATTCAGAGACGGCTTCTGTGATTTTTCCACCAACGACCTCAGCTACTGCTTTGACTGTATCCACCACATCTTCCAGCGCTTCGCCCATTGTATTACTAATGGCCTCAATCATCTCTTCAGCTGACTCACCGCTTTCTTTTGCAGCCTCTTCTCCTTCCTCATCTGTGGAATTCAAGGCATCAGCGGCTTTGGTAAGGTCTTCATCCATTTCCTGGCGAGCGGCCTCTGCCTGTTTGATTTCTTCGGCGATTTTTGCTTTAGCCGCTATTCTGGCAGCTTCCACTCTTTCTCGTTCAGCTCGCTTGGCATCCTTGGCCTTTTGGGCTTCCATACGCTCTTCCAGTTCGCGCTTGGTCTGCATCATCTCTCCCAGCTTTTCCTCCTTCGAGCGGATGCGCTCCTCGATCATCTTAATTTTAGCCTGACGAATTTGGGCTTCCAATTGGCCATCTGTATTGGCGATCTTTCTATTTTGAAATTTCAAATCATCGCGATCGCGCTGGATAGAGCGCTCCATTTTTTCGATGGCATTGATCAAGCCATCATAGCGGCGTTTGAGTCTTTCGAAGGGAGAGCTATCACCCGCATTGGGACCAAAGCGTTTTTCTTTAACCTGTTTAAAAGCCGCATCTAGTCGATCCCATACTTTGGTGCGGTGTTCGCGCGTCAGTTTGGTTTCGCGAAAGCGACGTTGCATTTGCTTGAGCTCTTCGAAGACATTTTGCAGCTTAAGTCCATCCTTTATTCGGTTCTCCACATCTTCCAAAGAATCCATGAACTTACCATACTGCTCCTTTGACAAGTTTTGAAACTCCTCATCCAGTGCAGCTCTCATATCTTTGAGGCGACTAAACAGGGCATTGGTATTATCGCGAAGGCTGTTGGCATGTTCGCGGAATAGATTGCGGTCGCGGACCTGATCTTGTACCTTAGACCAAAAGCCTTTGAGGGATTCCCACATTTCGGAATCGTAAGAAGTGAGCTGGTCGATTTTCTCTTTTAGCTCATTGAGTTCCGATTGGTAGGCCTCGTTCAACTTAGAAGAAAGCACAATGAAATGCCACTCAGTTTGCGCTCTTTGGATAATGTCTCCGCGTTCTACTTTTAACTCATCGGGGAGTAGACTTTCAGTTACGGAGAGTACGCGTTCTGTTTGGGTGTAGCCTTCTGGGAAAGGTACTTCAGTACCATTCCGCCAGTCGTCGAGCATGGCTTTTCCAAATTCCTCAGTGGCAATAGATTCAGGGAAGGTGTATACATCTACCTTGTTCTCTTTTGGATGGAGTTCCATCGCAATCAATACCTTGTCATCCTGTTCGTTTGATCCCCAAAGTACAAGTTTCGTCTTCATGATTCTGGTGATTCTTTTCGTTTACTAAAATGTTCGCTTCGTAAAGTACGGTAATGAAAATTCGTTAATCGCTAACGTGAATTAAAAATAAAAATAATAAATAAAGGACTAAACCTCAAATTTTTTCCTAAAAGGCCCTGTCTCTCAGCATATAACAATTTGTATTCAAAAGGTGCTGTATAAACTGTAAATCAGACACTTACTGTTCCCACCAATTTATTCTCGACCAAATATTCAGCGATTTGGATGGCATTGGTAGCCGCTCCTTTGCGCAAATTATCCGACACAATCCACATGTTTAAACAACGATCTGCCGACTGATCTCTGCGCAAACGTCCTACAAAAACCTCATCCTTATCTTTGGCCATTAAGGGCATGGGATAAGTATTGCTGCTAGGGTCATCGAGTAGAATTACGCCTGGTGTATTGGCCAGTAAAGAACGAACCTCGGAAATGTCAAAGTCTTTTTTGAAAGCCACATTGACCGACTCTGAATGCCCACCATGAACGGGAACACGCACCGCTGTTGCCGTAATCTTTAAGCTATCGTCCCCCAAAATTTTACGGGTTTCATTGACCAACTTCATTTCTTCACGCGTATAGCCATTGTCCATAAATACATCGCAATGCGGCAAGCAATTATCAAAAATGGGATGTGGATAAGCCTGTGCATCATCTCCTGGAGTCTCCCCCTTTTTTTCTGCTTCGTATTGCTTAACGGCTTTCACCCCAGTCCCAGTAATGGATTGATAGGTCGAGATAACCAAGCGCTCGATGCCGTATGCCTTATGTAGCGGTGCCAGGGCAACGACCATTTGTATGGTAGAACAATTGGGATTGGCAATGATCTTATCCGTATCTTTTAATAGATCGGCATTGATTTCTGGTACCACCAATTGTTTGTGGGGGTCCATGCGCCAGGCTGAAGAATTGTCGATAACGGTTGTTCCTACCGCTTCAAATCGCGGAGCCCATTCCTTGGAGACGCCTCCACCTGCGGAAAAAATAGCGATATCTGGTTGAGCGGCTACAGCGTCTTCCATACTGATGACGGTATGAGTATGGCCACCGTATTCAAGGGTTTTCCCTACAGAGCGAGCAGAGGCGACCAATAATAATTCTTCGATTGGGAAGTTTCTTTCTTTGAGCACTTCAAGCATGACCGTTCCGACCAGACCGGTTGCTCCAACAACAGCTACTTTCATCAGCAATGTTCATTTTTTGTTAATTAGAATAATAATGATTGCTTAGGTTTTATTAGGCGCTAGTAAATATGAGCACCAAATATAAGGGGTTTTAGCTTTTATTGCTATTTTTGATTAATGATACGCTCGCTTTGTTTGATCATCGCTGTTCTATCCTGGTTCAGCGCTTTTGCCCAATTACAAGACGATTTTTCCGATGGCGATTTAAGCATCAATCCCACTTGGCAGGGAGATGTAGATTCCTTTATCGTCAATGACAATTTTGAGGTACAACTTCAAGCCAATACCAGCGGGCGCTCTACACTCTACGTTCCCGTTGATCTCCCCGATAGTGTTTTGTGGACTTTTTATTTTCGACTAGAATTTGCTCCTTCCAGCTCCAATCAACTGCGCATTTATTTACAAGCAGATCAAGCAGATTTGGAAAGTGCCAATGGCTACTTTCTTCAAGTCGGCGAAAGTGGAAACGGAGATGCCATCCGACTCTTTCGCCAAGATGGGGGAACTTCAACTGAACTGGCCAGCGGTGCTATGGGTGCTTTGGGATCAGCCGATGCGACCGCTCGCGTTCAAATCAGTCGGAGCAGCTTGGGCAGTTGGGCCCTTTTGACCGACTACACTGGTGGAAGCAATTTTCAGACCGAAGTCAATTTTGAGGATGACAGCTATGGCGGAGGTATGGTGTTCTTTGGCTGGCAATGCCAATATTCGGAAAGTAGAAGGGATAAATTTTTCTTTGATGACATCTCCATTGCTGCTTTAATGCCCGACCTTGAAGCTCCTCAATTGGTAGAAGCCAAGCCACTTTCTGCCAATCAGATCGACCTGCAATTTAATGAAAGACTAGATCCCAGTAGTGTTGCCAATATTGGCCTTTACTCGATAGATGGGGGGATAGGACAACCAACGAGCGCAGAACTGGATGCAGACGAACCAACCTTAGTCCATCTGAATTTGGGGACTGATTTGGTGAGCCAGCAAGTTTACACCATAGTAGTAGAGGGTATTGAAGATTTGGCGGGAAATGCCAGCAGCGCCCAATCGGCCCTATTTACCTACTTTTTTGTAGAAGAAGCCGCCCCTTTTGACCTGCTTATTAATGAGATTATGGCTGACCCCAATCCACCAATTGGCCTGCCAGAGGCGGAGTATGTGGAATTGTATAATCGCAGTGATAAAATCATTGACTTGGCCAGCTTGGCTTTTTTTGAGGAAGGGAATACCGCTTCTCCCCTACCTAGCTTTTTTCTGCTCCCAAAGGCTTATGTTCTGCTGTGTAATCCTGCTCTTATAGATTCCTTGTCTGGATTTGGTGATGTGGTCAGTCCATCCAATTTTTCGGTACTGACCAATAGTGGGGAACGTTTGGTATTGGCCCGACAAGACATGAGTATTATTCATCAAGTCAATTATACGGATGAATGGTATGGCGATCCAGAGCGAGATGGAGGGGGTTGGAGTTTGGAGATGATCAACCCTGAGCTTTATTGTCAGGAACAGGCTAATTGGCAAGCCTCCAATGCTACTGCGGGTGGAACGCCAGGGCAGCAAAATGCTAATTTTAGCGATCTCCCAGACGAAATCCCGCCGCAGATTCTTTCCGCGCAACCCGTGGGAGATGAGCTGATACGCCTCTTTTTTGACGAAATTCTAAATCCTGATATCGCCGTCCCTGGTCTTTACACGCTTAGTCCTGATGCAGGCGCAGTTTTAGGGGTAATTATAGAAGAGCCTGCCAAGACAAGTGTTTTACTTCAGTTGGAAGGGCCTATTTTAGAAGATGGCACGACCTATACGGTCAGTCTTGATGAGAGCATCAGCGATTGCTCAGGCAATCCCATAGGGCCTGGCCAATCTGTACGCTTTGATTATTTTGAAGAGCGAATTGCCAATCGCTACGACATTGTCATCAATGAGATAATGGCTGATCCTACACAGGACGGAGGGCTGACCCTTGGGCTTCCAGCAAAGGAATATCTCGAATTGTACAATAGGAGTGATAAAGTCTTTAATCTCGAAAATTTTGTCTTATTGGATATTGAAAAGGAGGTCAGACTCCCCTATCACTTGCTTTTTCCTGGTGATTATTTGACAATTTATGAGCGTGGAGGAGCGGGTTTTGGTGAATTTGGAGATACCTTGGTTGTGGACGATTTCTTGAGTTTGGGAAATGATGTGGACGGTTTGGTTTTGCTCAATTCAGATTTAGAAATTCTGCATTCTGTCATTTACACCAGTAGTTGGTATCAGGACAACAGCAAACGGTCTGGTAGTTGGTCTTTGGAGATGATCAATCCTGACCGACCTTGTGAAACTTCTTCTAATTGGCGAGCTTCTATCAATGGAAACGGCGGAACACCAGGCCAGGAAAATTCTATTTTTGATCCTACACCAGATACCCAAAGACCTGATTTGCTTCGCGCCTTTCCCTTATCGGATACCGAAGTTCAATTATTCTTTAGCGAAGCTATCTCTGATTCAGTGGCTCTTTTACCCGAAACTTATGAAATCGAGGATCTAGAGGTAATCAATGTACGGATTGATATCCCACTTTTTCAAAGCCTGATCCTGGAATTCGATCGTCCAATGGAGGCAGGCGTCATTTATGAGGTCAATATTACCTCAGATTTTAGCGATTGTGTGGGCAATGGTATTGGGATGATGAACAGTACGCGTTTTGGGCTTCCTCAGCAAATCGAACCCAATGCCATTGTCATCAACGAAGTACTTTTTAATCCTTCTACAGGAGGGGTTCGTTTTGTTGAGCTTTACAATCGCTCTGATCGTGTGCTCAATGTAGGAGAATTGGTATTGGCTGGAAGAAATGAGGAAGATTTGATCAGTCCTGCATTTCCAGTGATTAGCGATTATTTATTGTTTCCATCTGAATACGTCGTTATCACTCCCAGTCCAATGGATATTTTGAGTCGTTATACCGTTAATCAGCCAAGCGCCTTATTGACGAGCCCCGTCCCTAGCTACGATGACCAGGAGGATGCTGTACTCATTTATTTACCTGGCCAACCAGAAGCCCTCATCATCGATGAATTTCAGTACACTGCTGATCTCCATCAAGAACTATTGGATGATCAAAATGGCGTGTCACTAGAACGAATCAGCCCAGAAGAACCCACTCAACTAGCCGCCAATTGGCATTCAGCCGCTCAAAGCGCAGGTTTTGCTACCCCAACCAGTCTCAACTCCCAATTTTACCTCAATCCTGGCTCTGGAGCAGAAATCATCGAACTCCCCAGAAATCGCTTTTCTCCAGATGAAGATGGCTTTGAGGACTTTTTACTCATCGACTACAATACCGAACAAGCTGGCTATACGGCCAATATCCGCATCTACGATGCTCGCGGCCGATTGATCAAAGACCTAATCAGTAATGAATTATTGGCCCCCGCGGGCAGTTTTAAGTGGGATGGCAGCAATGAGGAGGGAACAAAGGCGAGAATAGGCATCTACGTGGTTTGGGTAGAGCTTTTTACACCAGCGGGGGAGGTCCAACAAATCAAGAAAACATGTGTCCTGGCTGGACAATTATAGTGGTCTTCTTTATATTACTTCTTTTTTTTATATAAGTATAAAGTGCTTTGTTGACATAAGCCTTTAAAAATTCCTATATTTGAGCTTGATGATGCATAAAGTATTGAACGCCAAATCCACTCAGCTGATATTGAGCATTCT